>CAXTDH010000617.1:0-2601 GCA_964242405.1 uncultured Rhizobacter sp.
CTGCGCACCGCACTGCGAGGCGACGCGGACGAAGTCGCGCCACCACGACCGGGCTGTCGTCCGGCTCGAGCATGGCGGGCTCGCTCGACTCGGGTTCGACACTCGGACGGACGGGCTCGACGCTCACCGGTGGCTCGGCGAACCTCGACCCGATCACGGGTGAACCGGGTGCCCATCCGGTCGGCACGGGTGTCGGCGCGGTCGCTGGCGGCGTGGCGACCGGCGCTGCGGTCGGCACGGTGGCGGGCCCGATCGGCACGGCCATCGGTGCTGCCGCCGGAGCGGTCGTCGGCGGCCTGGCGGGCAAGGGAGTAGCGGAGAAGATCGACCCGACGACGGGCAAGAAGTACAGCTGATCGATGGTTCGGCCGGAAAGTAATTTCCGGACGATCCCCCGGGGCGCCGCTCGCCGGCACCCTGGGGCTTGAGCGCTGTGGATATCCGTTTCACAGCAACAAGTTGGCGGTTTGCCGATCGTTCCGAGGGTGCGGCGCGTGGGTCAAGGTCGACGATGGCATCTGTCATCGTCGACCTTCTGCTTTTTGAACTGATCGTTCTCTGCGCGGCCACGACACCGGCGTTTGCCGCCCATCCCTTGCAGACCGAAGACACCGGCACCCAGGGCCGTGGGCGGTTTGAAATCGAGAACGGCTTGTCCTGGACGCGGACCGCTGATTCGCGTCTGTTTCTGGTCCAGCCGCAGCTGTCCTATGGCGCGCTGCCGTCGCTCGACTTGATTTTTCAGCCGTCGTGGCAGGTCAGCCAAGCGCAGGGTCCCGACAGCGCGCGAGGTCTCGGCGATACCAACATCGATGCCAAGTGGCGCTTCTTTGGAGCTGCCCACTGGTCGGCGGGTGTCCGGTTCGGCGTCACCGCTGCAACCAACCAGCACGGGTTCGGTCAGCCGCACGGCACCTTGGGCTCGCACGCGCTGCTGGTCGCCACCGCGACCGCCGCGCCCCTCACCTTCCACTTGAACGCCGGGCTCGGTCATCAGCCGGGGGGGCCGGGTGAGCGGACGCGCATCGCCCAACTGTCCGCGGCGGCGATGTGGGCCGTCAACGGGCGGCTGACCCTGGCGGTCGATGCCGGCGCCCAGTCGAATCGCGACCAGGCGTCCGGCACCTGGCCGGGTTATGGCCTGGTCGGCGCCATCTACACGCTGCGCCCGGGGCTCGATGCCGATGTCGGCTACCTGAAGAGCGTGCATGCCGCGACTTCGACGCGCGTCTGGTTGCTCGGCCTCACCTACCGGTTCGCGCTTTGACGAGTGCGGCCACAATCGCGGATGTCTTCGACCGTCGATTCGCCGATCGCTACGTTGTTCGCCGTCTTGAACCTTGCGGCGCTCGACGAACACCAGGCTGCGGCCCTGGCGGTGTCCCCGTTCGGCCCCTTTACCTTGTCCGGGCGCGCGGACGCACTGAAGGCGTTGCTCGAGCCGGGGATTTCGGAAATCGCTGCCGTGCTGGTGAGCGCCGATGCCGACCCCGCCACCTTGCAATGGGCAGAGCGGGCCGCGGCCGATACTGCGATGCTGGTCGTCGCCAGCGACGAAGCCGCTTGCGACCCGGCGTTCCTGCTGCACTGGCTGGAGCGCGGTGTCGAAGACGTGCTGCTGCCGGCCGATCTGGCCGCAGCGTCGCTCGGGCAGCGGCTGCGCGCCGCGATCGAGCGCAAGCGGATCGACCGGCAGGGGCGTAAGTCGTATGCGACCGATCTCGACACCGGTCTGCCGCACCAGCAGCAGCTCATCGAACACATGAGCCACCTGTTGGCGCTCCGCGAGCGCGAGCCGTCGCCCATGGCCGTGCTAGTGCTGCGGGTCGAGGGGCTGGCGACGGTCGAGGCCCGTTCCGGGCGGATGGCCGCCGGCGCATTGCGTCGCAAGGTCGGTGTGAGGCTGCGGGCCGGTGTTCGAGCCAGCGATGTCGTCGCCTCGCTCGGCGAGGATTCGTTCGGCGTGCTGCTGGGTGCGATGCTGTTGCCGGCCGACGCCGGCCGCGTCGGCGAAAAATTGTTGGCTGCAACGATGCAACCCTACACGGTCGCCGGCGTCGATGTCGCGCTGGCAGCGGCGCTGGGCATCGCCCAATATCCCGAAGACGGCTCGCAGCCCGACCAGTTGCTCAGGCGCGCGGTGGGCCTCGCCGCATCGACCGCTGCCCAGGGTCGGCTCGGTCACGCCAACTTCGTCGAAACGGGCGGCATCGTGTCGGCCAGCGCAGCGAACGACGATTGATCCGGCAACGCCACCCTGATTCGGTGATCGGCAGTGGCTTTCTATAATTGAAGGTTTCGCCGCAGCGTGCGCCCGGCCCGGCGCCCACGGCGGTGTCTCGAGGCCATCTGCCTTGAAAAAGAAAGCATGCCCCGGATGAAAGCGTCGGAAATCCGCCAGACCTTCCTGAAGTTCTTCGAATCGAAGGGCCACACCATCGTGCCGTCGAGCCCGGTCGTCCCCGGCGACGACCCGACGCTGCTGTTCACCAACGCCGGCATGAACCAGTTCAAGGACGTGTTCCTCGGCTTCGACAAGCGGGCCTACACCCGGGCGACGACCTCGCAGAAGTGCATCCGCGCCGGCGGCAAGCACAACGA
>CAXTDH010000618.1:0-2600 GCA_964242405.1 uncultured Rhizobacter sp.
GGGCGAGAGCGCGCGTTGACCGAGTCGATCGGCGGCGGTGTGGTCCAGGGTGGCTTCGACGCCCTGAAGCGCCATTTCGGGTCGCGGTGATGCGCGGACGGGAGTCGCACCCGTGCTCCAGCGCGTGACCCGATCGACGATCATCGATGCGCCGATCGAGCGCGTCTGGGCGGTCCTGCGCGACTTCAACAGCCACGACCAGTGGCACGACGCGGTCGAACAAAGCCGCATCGAAGGCGACGAGCGCAGCGACCAGGTCGGCTGCGTGCGCAGCTTCACGCTCGCCGACGGCAACCGCATTCGCGAGCAGTTGCTGACGCTCTCCGACCGCGAGCACCGCAGCACCTACTGCATCGTCGAGGCGACGGTGCCGTTGCAGCGCTATGTCGCGACGCTGACGCTCAAGCCCGTGACCGACGGCAACCGCACTTTCTGGCACTGGGAATCGACCTTCGCGACGCCGCCCGGCCAGGAGCGCGAACTGCACGACAGGGTGGCACATGGCGTCTACGAGGTGGGTTTCGAGTGCTTGCGGCGTCATCTGCAACACGCCGGCGATCTCGCGCCGCGCGGACGCTTCGCGATGCCGGCAGCGATGGAGCTGCCGACCCGCCGAATCGTCGTCGACCGCTACGGCGACGCCGAGGTCATGCGAGCCGAAAACGGGCAGGCGGGCGCCCCGGGGGTTGGCGAAGTGCGCCTCCAGCAGCGCGCCGTCGGCGTCAACCTCCTAGACGTCTACCTGCGCCGCGGTCAGGTGCCCGAGCTCTTTCCGCTGCCCGGGGTGCTGGGCATGGAAGCTGCCGGCACGGTGCTCGATGTCGGGCCCGGCGTCGACGGGCTGTTATCGGGGGACCGCGTCGCCTATCTCGGCCCGCGGCCGGGCGCCTACTGCAGTGTGCGCAGCGTGCCGGCCGACTGGGTCGTGCGCCTGCCGGCCGCAGTCGACGACGATGTGGCGGCCACGCTGCTGCTCAAGGGCATCACCGCCGACTTGGTGCTCAACGACCTGGGCCGGGTCGGGCCCGGCACCCGCCTGCTGGTGCACACCGCGGCCGGTGGTGTGGGGCTGCTCGTGTGCGCGTGGGCACGGCGGCTCGGCGCGGTCGTGATCGGCACGGTGTCGAGCGAGGCCAAGGCGCACGTCGCCCGTGAACACGGCTGCGAGCACGTCATCGTGACCGACCGGTACCGCTTCGCCGATGCGGTGCAACGGCTCTGCGGCGGTGCCGATGTCGTCGTCGACGGCCTGGGCCAGGCGGCCCGCGACGAAAACCTGGCCGCGCTTGCCCGCCGCGGGCACTGGATCAGCCTGGGACAGGCGAGCGGGCCGCTCGCGCCGCTGCCGCCCGATGCGCTGGTCGCCAAATCGTTGAGCTTTTCGCGCCCGGTCGTCTTCGACTACTCGGCCGGTCGAGCGCAGCTGGCGCTCCGGGCGCAGCGCGTCTGGGAAGCATGGGCCGACGGCATCATCCGGCTGCCGCCGATCGAGCGCTACGGCCTCGAGGCTGCTGCGCAGGCCCATGCGCGACTCGAGTCGCGCCAGCGCATCGGCGCGCTGATCCTGAAGCCGTGAGAAGAGGAGCACTCGAATGATCGTCGCCATGAACCACTTCACCGTCATCTCCCGCGATGAGCGCGAGACGCTCGATTTCTACGTCGGGCTGCTGGGCCTGGAAGTGGGCCACCGGCCAGACCTCGGGTTTCCCGGCGCCTGGTTGTATGCCGGTGGGTCGCACGCAGTGCTGCATGTGTACTTCGACCGGCCCGTGCCGGCGCAGCCTGCGGGCGTGATCGACCACATGGCGTTCACGGCCTGCAATCTGCGCGACGTCAAGGCCCGCTTCGATGCCGACGGCAGGCGTTACGACCTGCGCCGGCCGGTCGGTGCCGGCCCTTGGCAGCTGTTCTGCCATGACCCGAACGGCGCCAAGGTCGAGCTCGACTTCGATGCGTCCGAGACGTTGTAGCTCTCGCGCCAGAGCGAGGGCCGCACCAGCCCCCGAATACGGCATTGGCGAGCACGTCAATGCCAGTATCTAGCGGAACAAGACACTAGATTGCCACTTCGCAGCGCACCGCGTCGCCGACTCGCACTGGTCCGCCGGCCAGCACCCGGGCCGTCACGCCGCCATGGCCGCGCATCAGGTTGTAGCCGCCCGGCCCGAGTGCGTGTTCCATCTTCGAGCACGGCTCGCAAGGGCCTGTCACCTCGAGCAGCACCTCGGCACCGAGGCGAAGGCGCAGCGGCTGGTCCTTGAAGAGCGCCTTGGCTGCCAGCAGGTTCAGGCCGGAGACGAGCAGGTTGCGCCGCAGCAGCGAGGCCGGCAGGGACGGCAACCCGGCGAGCGCGGCGATCACCGGCAGGTGCTCCGCCTGCAGCAGCGTCACCTGGCGACGACCACCGACCGTCGCCCGCAAGGCACTGCGATCGCCTTCGATGCCACGGTTGGTGATCACCCGCGCTTCATCCACCGAGACCGCCGGCTGGCCGCGGCTCGGGCGCAGCAGCATCAGCTCGATCCGACCGTCGCGCGGGAAGCTCCGGGTCAGCGCCCGCAGGCCCTCAACCACGCCGGATCTCGTCGACGGTGTAGCCG
>CAXTDH010000619.1:0-2600 GCA_964242405.1 uncultured Rhizobacter sp.
TGATCGACAACATCCTGCTGCAAGCCGAGATCCGGCACCTGCCGATGACGGCGGCCCGCGAACGCGCACATGGCCTGCTGCAGATGGCCGGCCTGCAGGGCTTCGGCCAGAAGTACCCGTGGCAGCTGTCGGGCGGCATGCAGCAACGGGTGGCGATCCTGCGCGCCCTGCTGCACGACCCCTCGGTGCTGCTGATGGACGAGCCCTTCGGGGCCCTCGACGCCATGACCCGCGAGCGCATGAACCTCGAGTTGCAGCGCATCTGGATGACGTCGCAGAAGACGGTGCTGCTGATCACCCACAGCATTCCGGAGGCGATCTTCCTGTCGGACAGGGTGTTCGTGATGAGCGAGCGGCCGGGCAGGATCGTCCAGGTCTACGACATCGACCTGCCGCGCCCGCGGCCGCTCGACGTGATGGGCAGCGAGGCCTTCGGCACCTATGCCCGGGCGCTGCGCTCGCACTTCCACGCCCAGGGCCACCTGGATGCGCACTGACGATGGCTCGGCAAGCCTTGCGGACCATGGCTCGACAGGCCGCGCACTGACCATGACGCCGCAAGCCCTCCGCTTCGTCGTTCGCTCGGTCGAGGCGCGCGTCCGCCCGGTGCGGCTGCGGTTGCCGTTCCGCTTCGGCGCCGCCACGCTCACCGCCTGCCCGCAGATCTTCGTCCGCGTGCGGCTGGACGACGCCGCGGGCACGACCGGCTGGGCGGCCGAGATGATGGTGCCGCGCTGGTTCGACAAGCGGCCGCAGCACAGCGCCGGGCGCAATGTCGAAGACCTGGCACTCGCCGCCCGCCAGGCCGCGGACGCCTACACGGGTGACGCCTCCGCCACCGCCTTCGGCCTCTACCAGCGTCACCAGGCCGCGCTCGCCGCCGCAGGCACTGCCGCCGGCCTGACCGAACTGTCGACCGGCTTCGGCCAGGCGCTGGTCGACCGGGCCATCGTCGACGCGCTCTGCCGGGCGAACGATGTCTCCTTCTTCGACGCCGCGCGGGCCAACCTGTTCGGCATCGGCGATGTCGCCGATCTGCCGGGCTGGGATTGGGATGCCTGGCTGGCCGCGCGCGAGCCGCTGCGCCGGGTCGAGGCGCGCCACACGGTCGGCCTGCTCGACGACATCGACAGCCTGGCGGGCGGCGACGACGGGCTGCCGGTCAGCCTGCGCGCCGTCATCCGGCGCTACGGCCAGCGCAGCTTCAAGATCAAGCTCGGCGGCGAGCCCGAAGCCGATCTCGCCCGGCTGCGGGCCGTGCTCGGCGTGCTCGACGCCGAGGCCGGCGCCTTTCGCTACACCCTCGACGGCAACGAGCAATACGCCGATCCAGCCGCGCTCGAGTCGCTGCTGCGCGGCCTGCAGGGACTGCCGCCTCCCCTCTACCTCGAGCAGCCGCTGCCCCGCGAGCAGAGCTTCACCGGCGTCTTGCCCGAGGATTTCGGCCTCGCCTTTCTGCTCGACGAGGCCGACGGCACGCCCGACGCTTTCGCCCGCGGCCGCCGCTGCGGCTGGACCGGCGTCTCGAGCAAGGCGTGCAAAGGGCTCTGGAAGGCGTTGCTCAACCGGGCACGTTGCGACGCCTGGAACGGCGACGAAGGCTACCCACGCTACTTCATGTCCGCCGAGGACCTGACCTGCCAGGCGGGCATCGCCGTCCAGCAGGACTTGGCCCTGGTGTCGCTGCTGGGCATACCGCACGTCGAGCGCAACGGCCACCACTACGGCGGCGGCTTCGGCGTGGCGCCGGCGGCCGAACGCGCCGCCTTCGTGCAGGCCCACGGCGACCTGTACGACGCCGACGGGCACCTGCGCATCGCCGACGGCCGCATCGCCCTCGGCTCGCTGTTCGCGCCCGGCTTCGCGCACACCGCCGATCCGGACTGGTCGACGACCGAACCGCTCGAAGCCGCCGCCAGCCTGATCTGACAACCTGTACATCGAGAGGACACCACTCATGGCAACGCAACGACTCGGCCTCATCATGCACGGCGTGACCGGGCGCATGGGCATGAACCAGCACCTGATCCGCTCGATCGTCGCGATCCGCCAGCAGGGCGGCGTGCTGCTCGCCAACGGCGACCGTGTCATGCCCGACCCGATCCTGATCGGCCGCAATGCCGACAAGATCCGCGCCCTCGCCGCCGCCCACGGCATCGAACGCTGCGGCACCGACCTGGCCGCGGCGCTCGCCAACCCCGACGACACCGTCTTCTTCGACGCCGGCACGACCCAGATGCGGCCGCAACTGCTCGCCGACGCGTTGCGGGCCGGCAAGCACGTCTACTGCGAGAAGCCGATCGCCACCAACCTGAACGAGGCGGTCGAGATTGCCCGGCTGGCGCAGGAAGCCAACCGCCGCAGCGGGTTGAAGCACGGCGCGGTGCAGGACAAGCTCTTCCTGCCCGGTCTCGTGAAGCTCGACCTGCTGCGCCGCGCCGGCTTCTTCGGCCGGATGCTCTCGCTGCGGCTCGAATTCGGCTACTGGGTCTTCGAGGGCGACCTGCAGCCGATCCAGCGGCCTTCGTGGAACTACCGCAGCGAGGATGGCGGCGGGATGATCCTCGACATGATGTGCCACTGGCGCTATGTGCTCGACA
>CAXTDH010000620.1:0-2592 GCA_964242405.1 uncultured Rhizobacter sp.
ACCGCATCAAGGCCAAACTGATTTTGGAAGGCGCCAACGGCCCGACCTTGCCGGACGCCGACGACGTGCTCACCGAACGCGGCATCCTGGTCGTGCCCGACGTCATCTGCAACGCCGGCGGCGTCACGGTCAGCTACTTCGAGTGGGTGCAGGATTTCTCGAGCTTTTTCTGGAGCGAGGACGAGATCAACCTGCGGCTCGACAAGATCATGGTCGACGCATTGAGGAAGATCTGGGACACCGCCGATCGGCACAAGATCAGCCTGCGCACCGCGACCTTTGCGGTCGCCTGCGAGCGGATATTGATTGCCCGGGAGGAGCGCGGGCTCTATCCGTGAGGCCAGGGCCGGGTCGGCATCAGGCGGCTGCGTCGGTCGGTATCAACCGGTCGTCATCACCACCCGCCCGAACGCCTGCCGGCCTTCGATGTAGGCGTGCGCCGCCGCGGCCTCGCGGAGCGGGAACACCCGGGCGATCTGCACCTTCAACTCGCCGCTCGCCACCCGCGCGAGGCAGGCGCCGATCATCGCGAAGCAGCGGCCGTATTCCGCCCGCAGCGCCGTGGCCAGCAGCACGCCGTGCAGGCTGTTGTTGCGCGCCCAGAGCGAATAGGCATCGACCGCCGAACCGCCGCGGGCGGCGATGCCGACGCTCACCAGCCGGCCGCGCCAGGCCAGCACCTTGACGCTGTCGGCGAGCGTGCGGCCGCCGACGCTGTCGATCACCAGGTCGATGCCCGACGGGCCGGCGATCTTCTCGGCCTCCTTGACGAAATCCTGCTCCGAGTAGTTGATGCCGTGGTCGAGGCCGAAGGCCTTTAGGCGCTCGAGCTTGTCGGCGGTCGATGCGGTGGCGATCACGATGGCCCCGGCGAGCTTGGCCATCTGGATGGCGGCCATGCCGACGCCGCCGGAGCCGGCGTGGATCAGCACCGTCTGCCCGGCCTGCAGGTCGCCGGCGGTGAACAGGCACTCGAAGGCCGTGCCGAAGGCGACCGGCACGCAGGCCGCGTCGCGGGTGGAGAGGCCCTCGGGGATCGGCCAGGCCATCGCCGCCGAGACGGCGCGCCGGGTGGCGTGCGAGCCGTCGGCCGCGAGGGTCACCACCCGCTCGCCGACCTTGCGATCCTGCACGTTCGCCCCGACCTCGCTGATGGTGCCGGCGGCGATGTAGCCGACGACCTGCGGCGGCGCCTTCGGCGGCACCATCGCCCGGGCGAGCAGATCACCGCCCTCGATGCTGATCGCCTCGACGTCGATCAGCACGCCATCGTCGGCGCACACCGGGTCGGGCAACTCGGTGAAGCTCAACACGTCCGGGCCGCCGTTGATCTCGATCGCTGCAGCCTGCATGGGGCGTCCTTGGAAAATAGGAACGAGCGTCGCCTGGGGACGACGCGAGTCGCTCGACGACTATAGAGGAACGGCGAACGACAGCACGACGCCCACGAAGATGGTGAAACCGAGCCAGTGGTTGAGGCTGAACGCCCGGAAACAGCCGTCACGTGAACGGTCGCGGATCAGCGTGTAGTGCCAGAGGGCGATCGATGCGGCGGCCACCAGGCTGGCGAAGTAGAGGCTGCGCAGGCCGATCTGCACTCCGAGCACCGCCCAGATCGCCAGGAACAGCGCGTATGACGCCATCACGCCGACAACGTCGAAGCGCCCGAACGTGATCGCCGAGGTGCGGATGCCGATCTTCAGGTCGTCGTCGCGGTCGACCATTGCGTATTGGGTGTCGTAGGCGATGACCCAGAACAAGTTGCCGACCAGCAGCCACCAGGCGAGCGCCGGCACCCGGCCCTGTGCGGCCGCGAAGGCCATCGGAATGCCGAAGCTGAACGCCACCCCGAGGACGGCCTGCGGCATCGCGAAGAAGCGCTTCGTGAACGGGTAGGCGATGCTGACGGCGAGCGCTGCGACGCTCCAGGCGATGGTCGCCGCATTCGTCGTCAGCACCAGGGCGAAGGCGATGAGCGCGAGCCCGGCGCCGAGTGCGATCGCCTCCCGGCCGCCGATCGCGCCGCTCGTGACCGGCCGGCGTGCCGTGCGCGCCACATGCCGGTCGAAGTCGCGGTCGGCGACGTCGTTGACCGCGCAACCGGCGCTGCGCATCAGGAAGGTGCCGAGCGTGAAGACGACGATCAGGTGCCAACCGGGGAAACCGTCGGCGGCGATCCAGAGGGCCGAGAGCGTCGGCCAGAGCAGCAGGTAGCTGCCGGCGGGGCGGTCCCAGCGGATCAGGTCGAGGTAGAGGCCGAGGCGGGGACGGAGGCGACCGCCGGTGATGAGCGGTTCGGTGCCGCCACGGGACGCCGATCGTCGCGGCCGGCGCCATGACGGCGTGGTCATCGCTCGGGCATGGGTCGGTCGAAGCGGGCGCCGTGCCGCGCACTCGCCGTCGGGCTCGACCCCTCGGGCGATCCGGCGCGACTCGGCCGGCGACTCGAGCGCACCTCGTGCAGACCTCCGGCCGTCTGCATCACCCTCGTCCGAGTGCCTGGTTCGAGCTGCATCTGCTGTCGCACCTCGAGGGGAACGACAACTCGGAAAGTCGACGAAACAGTCACCATCACCATGTCGATGATGGTAA
>CAXTDH010000621.1:0-2591 GCA_964242405.1 uncultured Rhizobacter sp.
CGCTCGACTACTTCATGATGACGCTTTCGCGGGCGCGGGTCGTCGCGCTCGATGTCGATGTCGGTGCCGACGGCGTGCCGGTCGAGCGCGTCGCGATCGCCTTCGGCAAGGTCGACATCGAATACCAGCGGCAGGAGATGGCCGGTATCGGCAGCGGCGCCTATTCGTTCAACGACGAAGCGATTCCAGGGGGCTGACGTGGCGACCACCCTCGGCAGCACCGGTTCGAGCGACGCGCGCAACCGCCTGCAGCCAGCGCTGCTCGACCGGCTCACCGACGATGCGCCGGACGAGCGGGTCGACACCGACGCACAGCGCGTCATGTCGAAGGCGCAACTGCGTCAGGCGGTACTGCGTGACCTGGGGTCGCTCTTCAACGCCGTGCAGCCGCTCGCTGTGGATTCGAAGCCGGGCGAGCTCGACAGCTTCGGCAACCCCGGCAGTGCCGCGAACCGGTATCCGCCGCTGATTGCCGACAGCGTGCTCAATTACGGCCTGCCGCCACTGTCCGGCCAATTGGCATCCCGCCTCGACGTGACGGTACTCGAACGTGCGATTCGCCAGGCGATCGTCCGCTTCGAGCCGCGCATCCTGCCGCAGACGCTGCAGATCCGGGCGCTGGAGGCGACCAGCGTGCTCGACACCCACAACGTCATCGAGTTCGAGATTCGCGGCCATTTGTGGTCGCAGCCCGTGCCGCTCGAGATCCTGCTGCGCACCCAGCTCGACCTGGAAGCCGGCCAGGTGGAGGTGACGGACGCGGCCGGCATGAACCTTTTGCGCTCGCGATAACCATTAAGGGAAGATCGACATGAATTACACCGTACCGAACATGAAGCTCGTGACCCAGGACAAGACCATGTCCTGCTGGTATGCGAGCGGGATGATGCTGATCCAGTGGCGCCGCCGGTCGCAGAAGATGACCGAGATCAAGCACCCGGATCCGTCGCAGGTCGCGCGCTGGGGCAAGCTGTACGACCAGAACCCGGGCATCATGAACGGGGAGATCCCCGCCTTTGCCGACGACCTGGGCCTGGCGATGGTGCCGCCGATGTCGCCTTCCGCCGACGGGCTGCTCAAGCTGCTGACGTGGTACGGGCCGCTCTGGGTCAACGGCATCAAGCACATCACCGTGATCGCCGGTGTGCGTGACACCGGTGACGAACTCGAGGTGCTCGTCTACGACCCGGCGCCGTCCTATGCGTCGAAGAAGTCGGGGACGTGGCGAAGCATGAGCACCTGGTATGCGGGCGACTCCTCGAGCAGCCGTGATACCGGCGGCGACGTCCAGACGGTGTTTCTATACGCACCCTGACGGCGTCCGACGCACCGCTGCTCACGCCTCGACATCCCCGCGATGGACCCGCGCCTGCTGCGCCTCTACAGCGACGAGCTGACCCATCTGCGCGAGGTCGGCGCGGAGTTCGCGCGCGAGTTCCCGAAGATCGCCTCGCGGCTGACGCTGGAAGGGTTGGAGGTCACCGATCCGTATGTCGAGCGGCTGCTCGAAGGCTTCGCCTTTCTCGCGGCCCGGGTGCAATTGAAGCTCGAGGCCGAGCAGCCGCGCTTGATCGCGCAGTTGCTCGAGGCGATCTATCCGAACTTCCTGGCGCCGCTGCCGTCGATGATGGTGGCCCGGCTGCAGGTCGATATCGCCGACCCGAGCCTGAGCCGCGGCTTCACGGTGGCGCGCGGCACGGCGCTGTTGTCGGAGTTGCCACGGGGCCAGGACACCGCCTGCGAATTCCGCACGGCGCATGCGGTGGCGCTGTGGCCGATCGAGCTGGTCAACGTGCAGTATTTCAGCCATGCGCCCGACCTGCCCTTGGCCCGCCTGCCGCAGCTCGGCCCGGTGCGCGGCGGCTTGCGGATCCGGCTGCGGACGGGCGGCGGGGCGGGCTTCGGGTCGCTCGGCATCGACCGGCTCGCCTTCTATTTGAGCGCGCCGGATGAGGTTGCGTTCCGGCTGCACTCATTGGTACTGGGGGAGGGCGTCAGTACCCTGGTTCACGCGCCCGAGGGGCGTGGCGACGGTGCGGGCCCGGCTGCATCAGCTCCCGCAGCTGCCGCGGCCCCAGCCGCAGCAGCTGCTGCAGCAACCAGCGCCTCGGGCCGCTGGCGCGGCGCCGCCAGCGTGCGCCCGCTCGGCTTCGCGGCCGACGAAGCCCTGCTGCCCGAATCGCTGCGCGCCTTTTCCGGTTATCGCCTGCTGCAGGAGGTGGCGGCGATGCCGCAGCGCCTGCTGTTCTTCGAGATCGGCGACTTGGCCGAGCGGCTCGCGAGCGTCGTGGGCGATACCGTCGAGCTGGTGATCCTGTCCGGCCGCGGCGACGCCAGTCTCGAGGCGCATGTCGACGCGAGCAGCTTGTCGCTCTTCTGCACGCCGGCGATCAACCTGTTCAAGAAGCGCCTGGACCGGATCCAGCTCGGCCCCGGCGCCTGGGAGTACCACGTCGTGCCCGACCGAACCCGGCCGATGGACTATGAGGTGCACAGCCTGGAATCGGTCGTCGGTTTCGGCAACGGCCGGGTGCCGCAGCAGCGTTTCATGCCGCTCTACGCCGCGCCGCACGATGCCGCGTCGTCGTCCG
>CAXTDH010000622.1:0-2585 GCA_964242405.1 uncultured Rhizobacter sp.
GCACGAACCCGCTGCGCGAGAGGGGCGCGTGGTTCGACGTTGAGGTGGCGGAGTTGGTGTAGCGCTTGGATTGAGCGCGGTGGGAGGCAGGCAGAGCATCGGGGCTCCATCAGAAGGAGCCCTGCCATGACCACCCTCGTTCCCGTTGCCGTCAGCCCGCTACGCCAGCGTCTCATCGACGAGATGGATATCCGGCGCTTCGGCCGCGAGACGCAGCGCAACTACATCCGCGATGTCGGCCGGTTCGCGACGTTCCTGGGGCGCTCGCCCGACACGGCAACGGCGGAGGATGTGCGGCGCTTCCAGATCGAGCAAGGCGAGCTGGACGTGCCGGCGCCGACCATGAACGCCATCGTATCGGCGCTGCGGTTCTTCTTTACGCAGACGCTCGACCGGCCGGACCTGGCGCGCAAGCTGGTCCGCATGCGGCATGAGCGCAAGCTGCCGGTGGTGTTGAGTCGGGACGAGGTGGCGCGGCTGCTCGACGCTACCACGTGCCTCAAGCATCAGGCGGCGCTGTCCGTCGCCTATGGTGCGGGACTGCGCGCGGCCGAGGTCGCCGCCCTCAAGGTGCGCGACATCGACAGCGAGCGCATGCTGCTGCGCGTAGAGCGCGGCAAGGGCGGACGTTACCGCAACGCCATGCTCCCGACCGGGCTGCTGGCGCTGCTGCGGGAGTGGTGGCGGGTCGGGCGGCGGGAGCGCGTGTTGCACGTCGACGGCTGGCTGTTCCCCGGCCAGCACTATCTCAAGCCGCTCAGCACCCGGCAGCTGCACCGGATCGTCGTGGAGGCAAGCGTGGCGGCGGGCATCGGCAAGCGCGTCGGGCCGCACACGCTGCGGCACTGCTTCGCCACCCACCTCCTCGAGGACGGGATCGACGTCCGCATCATCCAGACGCTGCTGGGGCACGCCAAGCTGGAGACCACCGCTTATTACACGCAGGTCGCGACGCGGGTGCTGCGCAACGTGACCAGCCCGTTCGAACGGCTCGCGACCACCGCTGCGGAAGGGAGGACGCCCAAGGGCTGAGCGGCGTTGCGCGCCTCACTCGAGGTCGCCGACATCTTCCGTGCTGCCGGTCCTGCGCACCGGGCTGCCCGCGCAGGCCACCTGAGCTTCGACCAGCTCAAGGTCATGTCGGCGATAGAGACCTGCCGCACCGCCGTCATGGGCGGGCATGTCGAGGCCTGCACCGACTGCGGCCACTGGCGGGTCGCCTATAACAGCTGCCGCAACCGGCACTGCCCGCGGTGCCAGGGCGCGGCCGCGCGCACCTGGCTGGCCGAGCGCGAAGCCGACCTGCTCCCGGTCGGCTACTTCCACGTCGTCTTCACTCTCCCGGCCGAGGTCGCCGATATCGCGTACCAGAACAAGGCGACGGTCTACGGCCTGCTGTTCCAGGCGGCGTCGGAGACGATGATGACCATCGCCGCGGACTCGAAGCACCTCGGCGCCCGCATCGGCATCACCGCCGTGCTCCACACATGGGGGTCGGCCATGACCCACCACCCGCACATCCACATGATCGTGCCGGGCGGTGGGCTGTCACCGGACGGCAGCCGCTGGGTGGCCTCGCGCCCGGCCTTCCTGCTGCCGGTCAGGGTGCTGGGCAAGCTGTTCCGCCGCCTGTTCCTCACTCGGCTCATGGCGCTGCACGAGGCCGGGCGGCTCGCCTTCTATGGCAGCCTCGCTCACCTTGCCGACCGACGCGCGTTCCTCCGCCACCTGGCACCGGTCAGGAAGAAGCGCTGGGTGGTCTACGCCAAGCCGCCGTTCGCCGGCCCTGAGACGGTGCTCGCCTACCTGTCGCGCTACACCCACCGCGTCGCTATCTCGAACAGCCGGCTCCTGCGCTTCGACGAGACCGGCGTCACCTTCCGCTACAAGAACTACCGGGTCGACGGCGCCGACCGCCAGCAGGTCATGACGCTGGCCGCCGACGAGTTCATCCGCCGCTTCCTGCTTCACGTCCTGCCGAAGGGCTTCCACCGCATCCGCCACTACGGCCTCCTTGCCGGCGCCACCCGCAAGGCTCTGCTCGACCATGTCCGCCAACTGCTCGGGGTCGCGCCGCCGGCCACGGCCGATGCGCGGGCTGAGCCGGACGACACCCGCCCGCCATGCCCATGCTGCGGCGGACGCATGGTCGTCGTTGAGACCTTCGAACGTCAGCGCCAGCCCCGCGCGCCGCCAGCTCCTGCGCCGCTACCCGGGACACGAGCGCCGTGATCGGGCACGGCCTGACAGCACCATACCCCGCAGCATCCATGCTTGCGGAGCCGATGTCACCTGCGCCGATCACCGTCAGCGAGGTTGCGATCTCGAGCCAAGCCGAACTTCCCTCGCTGGTGACGCCAACCTGCCCACCCACATCCGGACGGTCAGCATCCGGGATCCCGCTCGCATCCGCCGTGCCACTCGTCATCCCGGCGGCTCGAAAACCGAAAACCCCATAGCACATCGCCCGTCTCCCGCGGGTTCGGGCCTCCAAGACTTTCCGACGCCTGCCGGCATCCGAAACTCTTCAGGAGAATGGCCTGGCCGCTTTATCGCGGGTGGGGGCGGTAAGCGGCCCTTCATTC
>CAXTDH010000623.1:0-2579 GCA_964242405.1 uncultured Rhizobacter sp.
CGATCAGGCCGCTGACCGTCGCCCCGGGGACGGCCTGGCGCAGGCGCTCGACGGCGGCGTCGGTCGTCGCCTGATGACGGCTGTTGACCAGGACGCTGGCGCCGGCCTGAGCCAAGCCCTTGGCGATGGCCAGGCCGATGCCGCTGGCCGATGCGGTGACGATGGCGCGGCGCGCCGACAGGTCGATTTTCATGGGGGTGTCCTCGTTTGAAGGTCAGGCGGCTTCGATGACCGGGTGGATGGCTCAGCGGCCATGGAACACCGGCTTGCGCTTGCCGAAGAAGGCGCTCAGCGCCTCGTGGAAGTCCCGCGTCGCGGCTCCGGCAACGAAGGCGGCCTGCTCGGCGGCGAGCTGCTCCGGCAGCGACCGGGCCAGCCCCTCGCGCAGCAGGCGCTTGATGCCGGCGAGCGCGAGCGGCGCCGAAGCCGCGAGGCGGCGCGCGAGTTTCGCCGTCTCGTCCTCCAGCCGGTCGAGCGGAACGACGCGGTTGACGAGGCCCAGGTGCAGCGCTTCCATCGCGCCCACCGAATCGGCGAGCAAGGCGATCTCCATCGCCGCCCGCAGGCCGACCAGGCGCGGCAGCATCCACGACGCCGAACAGTCCGGCGTCGCGCCCACCTTGGCGTAGGCGAGGTTGAAGACCGCGTTGTCGCCGGCGATGGCGAGGTCGGCGGCCATCGCCAGGCTCATCCCGGCGCCGGCGACCGCGCCGTGCAGGCTCGCGAGCACCGGTTGGCGGGCGCCGACCAGCGCGAGGACGGCCTCGTGCATCGGCGCGATCAACTCGGCGGCCGCCTGCGGCGCGTGCTTGCCGGCGTCGCGGAAGGTCGCCAGGTCACCGCCGGCCACGAAGGCGCGGCCTTCGCCGGAGAGCACGATGACGCGCACGGTCGCGTCGCGGGTGGCGGCGTTTACCGCGTCGCGCAGGGCGACCGCGGTCGGCACGTCGATCGCATTGAGCACGTCCGGGCGCTGGAAGCGGATGCTGGCGACGCCCTCGGCGATGCTCAGCGCGACAGGGGTCGAAGCGGCGGCCACCGCAGGAGCAGAAGCGCGGACAGCAGCGGTGGCAACAGCAGGGGTAGGCCCGGCGGCAGGAGCGGCGGCAGCAGCGGGGGCAACGGGTGACTTCATCGCGCTGCCCTCAACGGCCCTTGAAGACCGGCTTGCGCTTTTCGCGAAAGGCCGCGATCGCCTCGCCGTGGTCTTCCGTCTGCCCGGCCAGCGCTTCGTACGCCATGCCGGCGTCCATCATGCTGTGGGCGAGCTGCTTCAAGCCGATGTTGATCGTCTGCTTGGTCCAGCGGACCGACTGGATCGGCAGTTTCAGCAGCCGGTCGGCATAGGCGTCGACCTTGGCGTCGAGCTCCTCGCGCGGCACCGCGGCGTGGATCAGGCCCATCGCCTGCGCTTCCTTCGCGCTGAGCAGCTCGCCGGTGAAGAGGTAGTGGCGGGCGCGGGCATAGCCGACGAGCTGCGGCCAGATCACCGAGCCGCCGTCGCCGGCGATCAGCGAGACGTTGTTGTGCGGGTCGCCGAAGCGTGCGGTGTCGCTCGCGAAGACGATGTCGCTGAGCAGCGCGACGGTGGTGCCGAGGCCGATCGCGTCGCCGTTGACCTTGCAGATCACCGGCTTCTCGCAGTCGAGCAGGCTGAAGACGATGCGCTTGGCCTCGCGCACGGTGCGGTACATCAACGAGGGCTCGTCGCGCAGCTGCTGCATGTAGTCGAGGTCGCCGCCGGCGGTGAAGGCCCGGCCGGCGCCGGTGAAGACGATGACCTCGCTCTCTTCGTCCTCGGCGGCATCGGTGAAGACGCGCGAGAGCTCGCGGTGCGCCGCCTCGCTGAAGGCGTTCAGCTTCTCGGGGTTGTTCATCGTGATCGTCAGCACCTTGCCGCGGCGCTCGAAGAGCAGGGTTTCGTAGTCGGTGAATTTCATGGTGGCCTCCAGAGGGGATGGGTTCTACAAAGTGGCCGCGGTGCCGAGCACCAGCGTGGCCTGGCTCGACAAAGTGCCGCCGTTGGCATGGGCGAGGGCGAGCTGCGCACCGGGTACCTGCCGCGCCCCGCCCTGCCCGCGCAATTGCACGCACGACTCGACCATCGTGAAGAGGCCGTACATGCCCGGATGGCAGCACGACAGGCCGCCGCCGTTGGTGTTGACCGGCAGCGCGCCGCCCGGGCCGATGCGGCCGCCGGCGACGAACGGGCCGCCCTCGCCCTTGGCGCAGAAGCCGAGGTCCTCGAGGAACAGCAGCGTGTTGATCGTGAACGCGTCGTAGAGATTGATGACGTCGATATCCGCCGGCGTCACGCCCGCGGCTTCGAAGGCACGGCGGCCGGATTCCTGCGCCGGCGTGACGGTCAGGTCGCGCATCTGGTCGATGTTCGAATGCCAGGTGGCCGCGGCCGCGCCGTTCCGCCGCCACCACCACGCGGTCGATGTAAACGAACCACTCGAAGCGCCGGCGGAACCACAGGAAGTTGGGGCTGTCGTAGCCGGCGTCCTGGTCGAAGGCGAGGAGCAAGGCGTCCGCGTCGCCGATGCTGGCCGCCATGAAGGCCTGCCCGGCAAGCT
>CAXTDH010000624.1:0-2577 GCA_964242405.1 uncultured Rhizobacter sp.
GTTGCAATTCGCCTCGCAGTTCGTAGACGCCCAGCCGGCCCCGTACTTCGACCAGTTGCCCGTCGGCGGGCGCGAAATCGATCAGGCTGGAAGCGCGCCGGAACATCGCGCAACGAATCAGCGCCGGGCTGCCGTCGCCATCCTTCAAGGTGAAGTAGCAATGACCGCTGGCCGCCCGGGACCAAGCCGAAATCTCGCCCTGCACCGAGCAAGTGCCGAAACGCTGGCCGATGGCGTCGGACACCTCGCGGACGAAGGCGCCCACACTCTTGGGCGCATAGGGGCGTCGGGTATCCGTTGCGTCAGGCAATTGGCACTCCGCAACGCTCGGATGGGCCGAACTCCACAGGCATCGGGGCGGCTAAACCGAGGCGGCCGTGTGTCAGAACGTCGCTGGCAAGAGCCTGCAAGTGCTTGATCCGATAAGGTGTTTCGTGTCCATGCAATGTCATCAGTCGCGCAGGAAGCGATCGGTCAGACGACCCAACGACAAATAGAGACGGTTATCCACAAAGTTACCCACAAGGACAGAAGGCGGCGCAACTCGGTTCGTTTGCATGAAAGCCGCAATGTGCCGTACGGTTGCTCGTGCCTCGATCCGTCCGATGGACCGATCGGCCGGCGCCATAATCGCCGCTGGAAGTTCCCCTGACCTGGCAGCGAAAGGCCTGTTTGTTCTCGATCATACAAGCCGCTGGCTGGCCGATCTGGCCCTTGCTCGTCTGTTCGGTAGGAGCCTTGGCGCTGGTGATCGAGCGCTTGTCGAGCCTGCGCACGGCGCGGGTGGCGCCACCTCGGCTGATCGAGGAGGTGGTGTCGGTCACCCGGGCCAGCCTGCCGCCCGTCGATGTGGTCGACAAGCTCGCGCAGAACTCGGTACTCGGCGCCGTCCTCGCCAGCGGTTTGCGTGCCGTGATCGCCGACCCGCGGATCAACGAGCAGACGCTTCGTGGCAGCTTCGAGTCGGCCGGGCGGGCGGCTGTCCACCGGCTGGAGCGCTACCTCAATGCCCTCGGGACGATCGCCTCGGCGGCGCCGCTGCTCGGTCTGATGGGCACGGTCATCGGCATGATCGAGATCTTCGGTTCGCAGACGCCGACGGGCGTGGGCAACCCTGCGCTGCTCGCCCACGGCATCTCCATTGCGCTCTACAACACTGCGTTCGGCTTGATGATCGCCATCCCGACGCTGATGTTCTATCGCTACTTTCGTGGCTTGGTCGACGGCTATACGCTCGAGATGGAGCAGGCGTCCGATCGCCTGATCCCGCACCTGATGCGCTTCTCCGTGCCCGAGCGTGTCCTCGTCAAGACCTGATCGACGGTGCCATGTCGATGAACTTCCGCAAGCGACGGCTCGAGGAACCGGAGATCAACCTGATTCCGTTCATCGATGTGCTGCTGGTGGTGCTGATATTCCTCATGCTCTCGACCACCTACTCGAAGTTCGCCGAATTGAAGGTGACGCTGCCGACCGCCAACGCCGATGCGCCGCGCGACCGGCCGCACGAGATCATCGTCTCGGTGACGTCGGACGGCCAGTACGCGGTCGACCGCAAGCCGGTGGACGGGCGCAGCGTCGAGACGCTGGCGGCGGAGCTGTCGCAGGCCGCCGGCGGGGCCCACGATGCGGTGGTCATCGTCTCGGCCGACGCCACGGCAGCACATCAGAACGTGGTCAACGTGATGGACGCCGCCCGCCGCGCCGGCCTCGATCGCCTGACGTTCGCGACCCGCACCACAGCGGCCGGCAGCGAAGGCCGCTGACGGCGAACGGGCCTCGCGCGCCATGACGAAGGCGGTGCGTCGGGCGACGCCGGTCGCTGCGAGCTTCGTGCATCGGCTGGAACAGGCGTGGCTCGGTCATGGGGCGCTCGCCGTCGCTCTCTTGCCCCTCGCCTGGGTGTTCGGCGCGGTGGTCGCCGCCCGGCGGCTCGCGTACAGCCGCGGCTGGCGAGCGGTGCGGCAATTGCCGGTGCCGGTCGTCGTGGTCGGCAACCTGATCGTGGGCGGAGCCGGCAAGACGCCGACGGTGATCGCCGTCGTCGCCTTGCTGCGGCACCGCGGCTACACGCCCGGTATCGTCTCCCGAGGCTACGGCCGGAGCGCCGGTTCGGTGCTCGCGATCGAGCCCGACACGCCGGTCGCCGACGCGGGCGACGAACCGCTGCTGTTGGCGCGCGCGACCGGTGTGCCGATCTTCGTCGGCCGTGACCGGGTGGCGGCGTGCGAGGCGCTGCTGCGGCGTCACCCCGCGGTCGACATCATCGTCAGCGACGACGGCCTGCAACACCTGCGGCTGGCGCGGACGGTGCAGGTACTGGTCTTCGACGAACGCGGTGCGGGCAATGGTTGGCTGTTGCCGGCCGGCCCGCTCCGCGAGCCACTGCCACGTTCGCGACCGGAGCGCACCGTGGTGCTCTACAACGCGCCTCGGCCGTCGACCCCGCTCGTGGGCACGACCGTACGGCGATCGCTGCGGGCGCCCGTGGAACTCGCTGCCTGGCAGGTGGAGCGGTTCAAAGCCGCGACGGCGCACCCCCATACAGCCGGGAAAACCGCCGCCACCGCCACCGCC
>CAXTDH010000625.1:0-2576 GCA_964242405.1 uncultured Rhizobacter sp.
TCGAGCCGGGTGACGGCAAGCCCTACGAGCGCGACCCGCGTTCGCTGGCCAAGCGTGCCGAGGCCTACATGCAGGCTTCCGGCCTGGGCGACACCGCCTTTTTCGGCCCAGAGCCCGAGTTTTTCGTCTTCGACAGCGTCCGCTGGGGCAACGACATGTCGGGCTGCTTCTCGAAGATCGATTCCGAGGAAGCTGCCTGGAACACCGGTCGTGAGTACGAACACGGCAACACCGGCCATCGGCCGGCAGTCAAGGGCGGTTACTTCCCGGTGCCCCCGATCGACAGCTTCCAGGACATGCGCTCGGAGATGTGCCTGGTGCTCGAGTCGCTCGGCATCCCGGTCGAAGTCCATCACCACGAAGTCGCGAACGCCGGCCAGATGGAGCTCGGCACCAAGTTCAGCACGCTGATCCAGCGGGCCGACTGGGTGCAGCTGCAGAAGTACGTCATCCACAACGTCGCCCACAGCTACGGCAAGACGGCCACCTTCATGCCCAAGCCGATCGTCGGCGACAACGGCTCGGGCATGCACGTCCACCAGTCGGTCTGGAAGGACGGCAAGAACCTGTTCGCCGGCGACGGCTACGCCGGTCTCTCGGAATTCGCGCTCTTCTACATCGGCGGCATCATCAAGCACGCCCGGGCCCTGAACGCCATCACCAACCCGGGCACCAACTCGTACAAGCGGCTCGTGCCGGGCTATGAAGCGCCGGTCAAGCTCGCCTATTCGGCCAAGAACCGGTCGGCGTCGATCCGCATCCCGCACGTCGCCAACCCGAAGGGCCGGCGCGTCGAGGCCCGCTTCCCGGATCCGCTGATGAACCCCTACCTCGGCTTCTCGGCGATGCTGATGGCCGGGCTCGACGGCGTCGAGAACAAGATCCATCCCGGCGAGCCGGCCAGCAAGGATCTCTACCACCTGCCGCCCGAGGAAGACAAGCTGATCCCGACCGTCTGCCACAGCCTCGATCAGGCGCTCGACTACCTCGACCAGGACCGTGCCTTCCTGACCAAGGGTGGCGTCTTCACCGATGGCTACCTCGACGCCTACATCGAGCTCAAGATGCAGGAAGTGACCCGTTTCCGCATGGCGACGCATCCGGTCGAGTTCGACATGTACTACTCGCTCTGAGTCGAAGGCTCCTGTTCCGCCGATCCAACTTCGCGGCCTGCGAGACAATCACGACGCCCGTCGGCGCAAGTCGCCGGTGCCGCGTTGGAGGGTCTGAAGGGTACGGAGGAGGCAAGCGCATGAGGAGCCGATCGACACCGTGGAGCCGTGGCACCCACGCCTGTGCAGTCGCCGTTTCGATGGTGATCGCCAGTGCGGTCGCCGATACGGCAACTGCCGCCGCGGAGGGGCCGGGCGTGATGTATCGGTGCCCCGGCAACGACTACAACAACACGCTGTCGGCACGGGAAGCCAAGGAGCGGGGCTGCAAGACGCTCGAAGGCGCGCCGATCACGGTCATCCAGTCGGTGAAGCCTCGCCCGGTGCCGATCGCCACCGGCAACGGCGCCGCTTCCGCCAACCCAGGTTCCGGTTCGAGAATCGACCCCGCCGAACAGCGGGCCCGCGACAGTGACTCCCGCCGGATCCTCGAAGCGGAGCTTCAACGGGAACAGGAGCGGCTGGCGCAGATGAAGGCCGAGTACAACAACGGCGAGCCCGACCGCCTCGGCAACGAGAAGAACTATCAGAAGTACCTCGACCGGGTGTCCGACATGAAGACGGCGATCACCCGCAAGGAAATCGACATCGCCGCCATCAAGCGCGAGATCCAGAAGCTGCCCTCGTGATTGCCCGGGCCGTGGTCGCACCGCGGGAGCCGGTCGTCGGCGACCCGGCATACTCCGCCTTCGACCATCTGGCGACGATGGTCGCGGTCGTCAGCCCGACCGGTGAATGCGTCTTCGCCAACGCCTCTTTCGAGAGCATCACCGGCCTGTCGCGCCGCGCGGTGGCGAGGGTGCCGGTGTTCAGCTGGTTCGTCGACCCGGAGCGGCTGCGCGAAACCGTCGCTGCCGTGTCGCGCAACGATTTTTCGACCAGCCGGCTCGAGGCGCTGCTGCGCCGGCCGAGCGCCGTGCACTCCGAGCCGCTGCCGGTCTACGTGATCGTCAACCAGATGGACAACTCGCCGAACGTCGTCGTCGAGCTGCTGGAGATCGAGCAGCAGACCCGGCAGGACCGGGAGGAGCGCGCGCTCGACCAGGCGCAGGTCACCAAGGAGTTGATCCGCAACCTGGCGCACGAGATCAAGAACCCGCTCGGCGGCATCCGCGGTGCGGCGCAGCTGCTCGAGATGGAGGTCGAATCACGGGCGCTGCACGAGTACACGCAGGTCATCATCGGCGAGGCCGACCGGCTGCAGGCCCTCGTCGACCGGCTGCTGGCCCCGCACCGCAAGCCGCATGTGGTGAGCGAGGTCAACATCCACGAGGTGTGCGAGCGGGTGCGGGCGTTGATCCTCGCGGAATTCCCGCGCGGCCTGCACGTCGAACGCGACTACGACATCTCGATCCCGAACTTCCGCGGCGACCGGGAACAGCTCATCCAGGCGGTGCTCAATCT
>CAXTDH010000626.1:0-2548 GCA_964242405.1 uncultured Rhizobacter sp.
CGGTAGCGCGACTCGCTGATCTGGCCCTGCTCCAGCGCGGCCCGAACGCCGCAGGCCGGTTCGTGCAGGTGGGTGCAGTTGTAGAACCGGCAGTCGCTGGCCTTGTCGCGGAAGTCGGGCATCAGCACCGCCAGTTGTTGCGCGTCGATCTGGCGCAGGCCGAATTCCTGGAACCCGGGCGAGTCGATCAAGGCGCTGCGGCGCTCGGCATCCATCCAGTACCACTGTGTCGACGTCGTCGTGTGGCGCCCGGAGTTGAGCGCCTGGGAGATTTCGCCGATCTGCGCCTTCGCCTCCGGCACCAACAGGTTGATCAGCGTGCTCTTGCCAGTGCCGCTCGGGCCCAGCACGATCGTCGCCTTGCCGGCCAGGGGCTCGTCGAGTCGCTGGCGCGCGGCGTCGGGCGCCGCCTTGAGCGCCACTTCGATCACATCCGTGCCCATGGCAATGTAGGGCAGCAGCCGATCGCGGGCGACCTCGATCGACGGCAGATCCGACTTGTTCAGGACGATCCGGGCCGCAATGCCGGCGCTCGCCGCGGCAATCAGAGCCCGGGCGAGCTGCGACTGGCTGAACACCGGCTCGGCGGCCACCAGCACCACTACCTGGTCGAGGTTGGCGGCAAACGACTTCGTCTTCCATTCGTCTTGCCGGAACAGCAGGTTGCGGCGCGGCTCGATCGCCTCGATCACGCCTTCATCGCCGGACACCTGCCAGCGTACGCGGTCGCCGACCACCACCTCGCCGCGCTTGCCGCGCCCCTTGCCGCGCGAATGGCAGGTCAGCCGCTCGCCGTCGGCCGTCTCGACGAGGCAGTGACGGCCGTGGCCCGCGACCACCAGGCCGAGTGGCAGGCTCGCCTGATTCAAGCTCGGGGTGCCGGCAATCGCCGATCGACCTTAGACGCGTTGGCCAGTTTCACGTCAGCCGACAAAGGCGATCAGCGCATCGACCTTGGCGGCGCAGATGAAATCGTTCACCGAGATGCCGCCGACCGAATGGGTGTTGAAGCGCACCACGCAGCGGTCATAGCTGGCGACGAGTTCCGGATGATGGTCCTCGGTGTTGCAGATCCAGGCCAGGGCGTTGACGAAGGCGATGGTTTCGTAGAAGTCCTTGAAACCATATGTCTTCTCGATCGCTCCGTTCTCGAGCCGCCAGCCGCTGACCTGTGCCAGGTGGTCCTGGACGGCCGCCTCGCTCATCGGCCGGACGTCTGCGTTGAGGGGCTGGCATCTCTGGTCGAGGAAGTTCGTCATGGGTCAGGCGGTCTGGAAGGAAGGCACGGGCGCATGCTGCGATAGCGCCGCCAGCCGCTCGGCAGCCGGCGGGTGCGAATAATAGAAGCGCACGTAGACCGGATCGGGTGTCAGGGTCGAGGCATTGTCCTTGTGCAGCTTCAGCAGGGCCGAGGCGAGGTCACGGCCGTCCGCCTGGGCGCAGGCGTAGGCGTCGGCTTGGAATTCGTGACGCCGTGACAGCTGCGAGTAGATCGGCGACACGAAGAAGCCGAACACCGGCACCACGAACAGGAATAGCAGCAGGGCGACCGCATCGTTCGGTGCGTCGAGCAGCGGCCGCACGCCCAGGCCGGTGTAGAAGCCGGGTTGGGTCGACAACCAGCCGAGCAGCGCGAAGCCGGCGAGGCTGGCGCCGAACATCAGCACCACCCGCTTGATCACGTGCCGGTGCTTCAGGTGGCCGAGTTCATGGGCGAGCACCGCGTCGATCTCGCCGGGGTCCAGCTGGCGCAGCAAGGTGTCGAAGAACACCACCCGCCGGGAGGCGCCGAAGCCGGTGAAATAGGCGTTCGAATGCGCCGACCGCTTGCTGCCGTCCATCACGAACAGGCCCTTGGCGCTGAAGCCGCAACGCGCCATCAACGACTCGACGCGACCCTTCAGCGCTTCGTCGGCGAGCGGCTCGAAACGGTTGTAGAGCGGGGCGATGAGCGTCGGAAAAATCAAGAGCAACAGAACGTTGAAGAACGTCCAGGCGCCCCAGGCCCAGAGCCACCAGAGATGGCCGGCGGCGCCCATCAGCCACAGCACCAAAGCCGCGATCGGCAAGCCGATCGCCACGCCGACGGCTGCATCGCGCAGGCCATCGGCCAACCAGAGCCGCCAGGTCATCCGGTTGAAACCGAAGCGCTGCTCGAGGCCGAAGGTGCTGTAGAGCTCGAAGGGGAGGTCGAGCAGGCCGCCGACCACCCCGACGGCAGCGAGCAGCGCGAGTTGCGCAACGAATCCTCCGAGCTTCGGCTCGACCGAGGCGTGAATTGCCTGGTTCAACGCGTCGATGCCGCCCAGCAACGTCCAGCCCAGGAGCACGGCTGCGGCAAAGGCGGCGCGAAGGATGCCGAAGCGTGCTTTGGCCAATGTGTAGTCGGCTGCACGCTGGTGCGACTCCAGGGTCACCGCCTGCACGAACGCCGGCGGCACGACGCCGCGATGCGAGGCCACATGGCGCATCTGCCGTGTCGCGAGCCAAAATTTGAGGCTCAACGACGCGACCAGGGCGGCGGCGAACAGGAATGTCAGCAGCGAAG
>CAXTDH010000627.1:0-2544 GCA_964242405.1 uncultured Rhizobacter sp.
ATCGAATGGACATCGCGTCGACGTTGCGCAGCCTCAAGACATACGACGAACGCCGCCCGAGCATCCCGGGCGAGCACTGGCTCACCCTGGGGACCGGCGTCGCACTGCTGCTCTTTGCCGCCAGCCGTCGCTCGCCGCTCGCCCGTACCTTGATGCGCACGACAGCCACCGGGTTGATCGCCCGGGCGCTCAGCGGGCGAGACGGCGCCCGGCGCATGTTCCGTTGATGGCGAGGCGATGAACGGGTCGATCCGCGGATGGCCGGCGTTCGGGGTGCTGACGCCTTCGCGTCCATCTGCCCGGAGCGCATCTCGCCGCGGATGGGCTCTCATCGGCCTGGCGGCGCTGTATTTCGACGCCTCGGGCCAGGCGCTCGTCGACGCTGCCGATCGTCGCTTCATGGCCGAGGCGGCCTCGGGCGGAATGGTCGAAATCGTGCTTGGCCGGGTCGCCGAGGAGCGGGCCGCGAGCGACGGGGTGCGCCGGTTCGGCACGCACATGGTCGATGACCACAACAAGGCGAACGAAGAGCTGAAGACCATCGCCCTGGCCAAGGGCGTGCCCTTGCCGACCGGGTTGACCGCTGACCAGAAAGCCGTGGTCAGCCAGATGAAGAAGCGCAAGGGCGCCGGTTTCGACGCGGCCTACCTGGCGCGCATGGTGGACGACCATGGCCACATGGTCGCCCTGTTCGAGCGTGCCGGCAGCAGCGCCGGTGATGCGGATGTCAAAGCGTTTGCCGGCCGTTACCTGCCGACCGTGCGGACCCATCTGCAAATGGCACAACATGCCGCCGGTAGCAAGGCGGGGGCACCGGACAGGGCCGCGGCACCGGCCAAGGCCGCAGCCCCATTGCCCGTGAAGCCGGTCACCCGCGAGTGATTTGGGAAACCGGCACCAGCCGCGAGTGATCCGCGAGAGTCGTGCCAGCCGCCCGAGAGCCGCGGGCACCGCGAGCAGCCGTCAACCCGGGGCGTCCGCCAAGCTCACCTGGACTTTCAACTCGACCGTCTGCAGCGGGCCGTAGTTCGAGATGAAGGCCACATCGGCCGCGTCGCGCCCGTAGGCCACGACGATCCTGCCCCCGCGTGGCCTGTCCTGGGTGGCGTCGAAGGTGTACCAGCGGCCGCCGACGAAGGCCTCGAACCAGGCGTGCAGATCCATCGGGTCGAGCTGGTACAGATAGCCCACCACCATGCGCGCTGGAATCCGCAGGGCACGGCAAAGCGAGACGCCGATATGCGAAAAATCGCGGCAGACGCCTGCGCCCTGGTTCAGGGTATCCATCGCATCGGTCGCGCCGTTGCTGACGCCGTAGCGGTATTCGATCCGGGTGTGGATCCAGTTGCGGATCGCCTCGACCTGAGCGTAGCCCGGCGCCGCATGGCCGACGATCTCCCAGGCCTTTGACTCCATCTTGTCGGACGGGCAATAACGGCTCGGCAGGAGGAAAAGCAGCGCCGTGTCCGGAACTTCGGCGATCGGCGTGTAGGGGGCGTCCATGGCCACGGCGATGCTGTCTTCGGTCTCGACGACGCACTGGAAGTCGATCCGCAGGCGGCCCTTGGGCACCACGAAGCGCTGGCACAGGTTGCCGTAGATGTCGACATACTCGGTGATGTCGACGCGCGGCTGGAAGTCGTAGCTCTCGCTCGCCAGCCACTGCGCCAGGCCGCTGGCGGGCCTGAGCATGCCGACGGCGGGGCAGTCCTGGGCGGCTTCGAGGGTCATGTCGCAAGTGGCGTTGAGTCTCATGTCGATCCGGAGTGGGAGGGGAGCTGCCCCGAGTCGCGCCGATGGCGCCCGGCGCTGCCGTCTCGGGCTGATCGGCAGCGCAAGCAATCACCGGGCCCGTTCAGCCTCGATCCCGTTCCCATTCGACTGCGAGTCTCGGCCGGCCGCTCACCCGGCGTGAGGAAGTCATCGAATGCCGAGACAGCCGTGTCGTGGCAATCGCATACGATCTCGTCGAAGCTGCCTGCCCGACCGAGGCGACCTCTGCCGAAGGGCCGATCGCCCTTCTCGATGATCTGCAGAGCCCTGGCCTTGCGCCGCCACGAATCGACGACACCGAATGAAGCAGGACTATCGGGCGGATATCGACTGCCTCCGCGCCTTTGCGGTCTTGGCGGTGGTCATATTCCACTTCTTTCCAAAGGTGTTGCCAGGCGGTTTCGTCGGTGTCGACGTCTTCTTCGTGATTTCGGGCTTCCTGATCACCGGCATCATCGAAAAAGAGCGGGCGAGCCGCACCTTCACGATTCGCAAGTTCTACGAACGTCGGGCACGGCGGATATTTCCGGCGTTGCTGGTGATGCTCGTCAGCGTGTTGGTGGCCGGGCAGCTGCTGCTGTTGCACGGTGAATTCGTGCCGCTGCTCGACAGCATGGTGGCCGGGATCGCGTTCGTATCCAACATCTTCTACTGGAAGACGGCGAATTACTTCGACGGCGACGCGGTCACCAAGCCGCTGCTTCATCTGTGGTCGCTGGGCGTGGAGGAGCAGTTCTACCTCGTCTGGCCGCTGTTCCTGCTGCTGATGCC
>CAXTDH010000628.1:0-2541 GCA_964242405.1 uncultured Rhizobacter sp.
AGTGTGTGATGAGCCGTTTGCGCTCTCCATCGGGGCACTTGTTGCCGGTTGCCCTGATGCGGCCGGTCCCGGAATGGGACTGCCTCGCTTGTTCAGTTGATGATTGCCATGGCCGATGGTCTATCTCTTCATGGGAGCGCTCGTCGTGGGCAAGCTGTCGAACGTTCTTCGCACGCTGCAAAGTACCGAGGCAGTGACGAGGTGCTTGTTGATGCGTGACTTGAACTCTTTCCCTGTCAGACCACCTATTAAGGAGCCACACCATGAGCAATGAAACTGTTTACAAAGGCAGCTGCTTCTGCGGCGCGGTTGAATTGACCGTGAGCGGCGAGCCGGCCGCAATGGGTTACTGCCACTGCGAATCCTGTCGGCATTGGTCGGCAGGCCCGGTGAATGCATTCACGCTCTGGAAGCCCGAGGCCGTGCAGGTCACACAGGGAGCTAACAACATCGGCACCTACAACAAGACGCCGCAGAGCTATCGCAAGTGGTGCAAAACATGTGGGGGCCATGTCTTGACGGAGCATCCCGGCATGGGGCTTACGGATGTGTATGCGGCGATCATCCCGGAGTTTCCGTACCACGCCGGCATTCATGTGCACTATCAGGAGACGGTGTTACCTATCAAGGATGGGTTGCCGAAAATGAAGGACGTCCCGAGCGAAATGGGTGGATCGGGCGTCAGCTTGGAGCAATGACGCGGTGCTTTCGCATCCTGGCTCGCTAGAGGCAGTCGACCACCTTGAACTCCACCCGCCGATCGAGCGCGTCGCGGGCGTCGTCGGTGCCCAGGCCGCTCAAGGCCTCGGCCGAGCCGACGCCGGTGGCGCTGAGCCGGGTCGCAAGCGACGGGTTGCGCTTGCGCAGCGCCTCGAGCACCGCCTCGGCGCGCCTGCGAGACAGCGGCAGGTTGACGCTGGCGGGGCCCGTCCGGCTGGAGTGGCCGACCACGCGGATGCACGAGCGCACCCTGCCGGCGCCCTCGGCCAGTTCGTCGAGCCAGATCTCGTACTGCTCGGCCAGCCCCGGCAGCTTCATGAACGTGGTCTGGCCGGTTTCGAAGACCATCTTGACCGGTAGCCGCTTGAGCTCGAGCCCGGACGCGACGAGCTTCGAAAAAGCGTCCTTCGCCTGCTCGCGGCGGCCGAGCTTCCAGCTTGTCAGGTAGAGGCCGTTGAGCACCCGCAGGTCGCCCGGGTCGGCGAGCTCGGCGGCCTGGCCGTACAGCTTGTTGGCCTGGTCGAGGCGGCCGGCGTTGTAGGCCATGATCGCCTCGTTGATGGTCGCGACGGCCGGCCAGCGCGACACATAGTCCGGGTCCGCCAGGTCGCCGATCTTGGTGTTGATCTGGCAGGAGTTGATGTAGCTGGCAACCGTCCGGTCGCGGTGCCAGGTCGGGCTGTCGCGGTAGAACGGCAACGGCTCCGGATTGGTCGAATCGATGGTCGCGCGGTCGAGCTGCTTGGCGACGACACGCTTGGTGCGGGTGTCGATCAAGGTCAGCCAGATGCGGTAGGCGTCGGGCTTCTTGTCGATGGCCGGCTCGCTGTTGATCGGCGTCAGCGTGCCGATCAACAGCAGCGGCCCGGCGGCGAGCGCTTCGCGCGTCAACGGCTTGACCGACCAGCCGGCGGCCTGGCTCTTGATCGTCGCCTCGAGCTGGCTGCCCATGCGCACGGTGTCGGCCGTCTGCCCGCCGGTGTTGGCGTCGATCAGCGGATCGATCACCAGCGAGCGCCGCTCGCCCCCGATCTCGAGCAGGGCGACGCGGATCAACTGCGCGCCGGCACGTGCCACCGCATCTGGGAAACGCAGGGGCGGCGGCGCGACGAAGGTGTTGCGCACTGCCAGATCGGCCGGAGGCGGCGCGGCGGGCTGTGGCGCGGTGGGTTGCGCCGCGGCGGACGGCCGGGCGGTCTGTGCCGCGGCAGTCCCGTTGACCGCGGGCGCGTTGGCGGCGCCTGGCACTCCGAGTTCGCTGCAAGCCGCCAGGGCCAGCGAGGCCGCTGCCAGGCCGACAAGACGGGAGAGCGGGAAGAGTCGCTTCATGGCACTGCGCGTTGACGCCCCGACAAGGGCAATAGCGGCCGCTGCACCGCCCTCGCAGCAGTCCGAGCCGCCGATGAAGGGCAGTGTTGTCATAACGCAAGTCGAAGTCAAGCAACGTGCCGTCGTCACTTGCGTTCTAGGGATGAGGGTCGCTGCGGTCTTGCGCCACTCAAAGCCGCCACTTAGCATGTCTCGGGCAGATCGAAAGGTCGCAGGAGCTGGAGGGACGACGGGTGTTCAACCACTTGAGCAGGCGGGCCGCGGCCTGGTGCGTCGCCGGCGCCTTCGCGGCGGCGTGCGCCACCGTCGGCGGTGGCGTACGGGCCGAGGCGGCCGTGTCGAAGCAGGCGCAGGCGAAGGCCATCGACGTCGCCTCGCTGCTGCGCGAGACCGAAGCCGCGGTGCGCCTCGCCGGCGGGCTCACGCTCGCGGTCAACCACGGCGTCAACCATCTGCACGGCGGCAAAGTCGGCTTCGACAAGAAAATCTGGT
>CAXTDH010000629.1:0-2540 GCA_964242405.1 uncultured Rhizobacter sp.
CGGGAATTCCCGACGCGGGTTGACGTCGCCGCCCTCACCCATCTCGTCGACATCGTCGGCACCGGTGGCGACGGCTCCCACACCCTCCACATACCGACCTGCAGCATGTTTGTCGCCGCCGCGGCCGGCGCCCGGGTCAGCAAGCACGGCAACCGCAGCGTCAGCAGCAAGTCGGGCAGTGCCGACGTGCTCGAGGCGCTCGGCGTGCCGCTCAATCTGACACCGCAGGCGATCGCCACCTGCATCGCCGACACCGGCATCGGCTTCATGTTCGCGCCCAACCACCATCCGGCGATGAAGAACGTCGCCCCAGTCCGCAAGGAACTCGGCGTGCGGACGATCTTCAACATCCTCGGCCCGCTCACCAACCCGGCCGACGCGCCGAACATCCTGATGGGCGTCTTTCACCCGGACCTGGTCGGCATCCAGGTGCGGGCCCTGCAGCGGCTAGGCGCCGAGCACGCGGTCGTCGTCTACGGCCGGGATGGGCTGGACGAGGTATCGCTCGGCGCCGCGACCATGATCGGCGAGTACAAGGACGGCGGCATCCAGGAGTACGAGATTCACCCCGAAGATTTCGGCCTGACGATGGCGAGCAGCCGGTCGCTCAAGGTCGAGACGCCCGAACAGTCGCGGCGCCTGCTCGAGTCGGTGCTCGCCGACGAGGCCGGGCCGCCGCGCGACATCGTCCTGCTCAACGCCGGCGTCGCGTTGTATGCGGCGAACGTCGTGTCGACCATGGCCGACGGCGTGGCACTTGCGCGTGAAACGCTCGCCTCGGGCCGCGCAGCAGCGAAGCTGAAGGAATTCGTCGCCCGGACGAAAGCCCTGGCCGTGCCGGCATGACACCGCCGGTGACCGACATCCTCGGCCGGATCGTCGCTGTCAAGCGCGAGGAGATCAGCCGCGCGCGACGCCAGCGAGACGAGGCATCGCTGCGCCGCGACGCCGAGCAGCTCGGCGGCCAGCGCGACTTCGTCGCCGCCTTGCGCGCGAAGATCGCCGCCAGCCAGGCCGCCGTGATCGCCGAGATCAAGAAAGCCAGCCCGAGCAAGGGCGTGTTGCGCGAGCACTTCGTGCCGCAGGCGATCGCCGAAAGTTACGAACGGCACGGTGCGGCGGTGTTGAGCGTGCTGACCGACGAGCAGTTCTTCCAAGGCGGCGCCCGCTATCTGCAGGAAGCCCGCGCCGCCGGCTCGTTGCCGGTGTTGCGCAAGGATTTCATGGTCGACGCCTACCAGGTTTTCGAGGCCCGGGCGATGGGCGCCGATGGCATCCTGCTGATTGCCGCCTGCCTCGGCGACGGCCAGATGGCCGACCTGGAAGCGCAGGCGACGGCGCTCGGCATGGCGGTGCTGGTAGAAGTGCACGATGCGGCGGAACTGGAGCGGGCACTGCGCCTCGCGACGCCGCTGATCGGCGTCAACAACCGCAACCTTCGCAGCTTCGAAGTGACGCTCGAGACGACGCTCGGGTTGCTCGGCGACGTGCCGGCCGACCGGCTGCTCGTCACCGAGAGTGGCATCCGTCTGCCCACGGACGTGCAGCGGCTGCGCGAGGCGGGCGTTCAGGCCTTCCTGATCGGCGAGGCGTTCATGCGGGCGCCGGATCCGGGAGTGGCGTTGCAGGCGCTGTTCGGCTGAAGATGGAGACCCACCAACCCCCAGCACCCGTCAGTGCACAGCGGCATGCCACTGACCCTGCCGATAACCGCCTGCAGGCGCCGCTCCGTCGGGCTTTCGCCGAGGTGCCGCGAGGTTGGGCTGCGGTGACCGACGCTTTTCTTGCCAGCGACACGGGCGCCCGCTTGTGCGGATTCGTCGACAGTCGGGAGGCGTCGGGCGCCACCGTCTACCCGGGGCAGGTATTCCGGGCCCTCGAGTTGACAGCACCCGACGAGGTGCGGGTGGTGATCCTGGGTCAAGACCCTTACCACGGGCCGGGGCAGGCGCAGGGGCTGGCCTTTTCCGTCGCGCCGGGGCAGCGGGTGCCACCCAGCTTGCGCAACATGCTGAAGGAGGTCCGGGCAGACACCGGGGCAGCGTCGCAATGTCGCGATGACCTGACGCCATGGGCGCAGCAGGGTGTCTTGCTGCTCAACAGCGTGCTGACCGTGGAGGACGGCGCGCCGCAGAGCCATGCCGGCCACGGCTGGGAGACGCTCACCGACGCGCTGTTGCTGCAGGTCGCGTCGGCGGCCGAGCCGGTGGTTTTCATGCTCTGGGGTGCGTCGGCCCAGAAAAAGCGACCGTTGCTGGAGCGAGCCGCCCACCGGGTGTTGGCCGCCAACCACCCCTCGCCCTTGTCGGCGCGCCGCGCACCCGTACCGTTCGTCGGCTGCCGACACTTCGGCCAGGCGAACGACTTCCTGGTGGCGAATCACCGCGGGCCGCCTATCGTCTGGTAGCGACTGCGACTGCCCGCCGAGTACGGGCGCTTCTCATCCCGCCCCGAAGCTGCTATAGTTCCGGGTTCATTTTGGAGGGGTGGCCGAGTGGTTAATGGCAGCAGACTGTAAATCTGCCCTCTTACGAGTACGC
>CAXTDH010000630.1:0-1784 GCA_964242405.1 uncultured Rhizobacter sp.
CGACGAGGCGATCACGACGCCGACCGAGGATTCGGTGCGCCGGGCGATGGCGATCCAGCTCATCATCAACCGCGAGTGGGGCCTCAGCAAGTGCGAGAACCCGAACCAGGGCGCCTTCATCATCGATGAGCTCACCGAGCTGGTCGAGGAGCGGGTGCTCGATGAGTTCGAGCGAATCGCCGAACGCGGCGGCGTGCTCGGGGCGATGGAAACCGGCTACCAGCGCGGCAAGATCCAGGAAGAGTCGATGCACTACGAGATGCTGAAGCACACGGGCGAGTACCCGATCGTGGGCGTCAACACCTTCCGCAACCCGCACGGCGACCCGGTCGCGGACACGCTGGAGCTCGCCCGATCGACCGACGCCGAAAAGCAGAGCCAGCTCGAGCGTCTGGCCGAGTTCCACCGCCAGCACACGGCCGAGGCGCCTGCCCTGCTGCAGCGGCTGCGAGACGCCGTGATCGCCAACGGCAACGTCTTCGAGGTGCTGATGCAGGCCGTGCGCTACTGCTCGCTCGGGCAGATCACCGAGGCGCTGTTCGAGGTCGGCGGGCAGTACCGGCGCAGCATGTGAAGACGCGGCCCTCACCCCGACCCTCTCTCGCAAACGGGAGAGGGGCCGACCGGTGGCGGAGGTGAGCGGGCAAGACACCGCCCAGGCCGCGCTCGGCGCGAGCCTGCCGGCCGCACACCCCAACCAGTTCGCCCTGCTGCGCCAGCGCCGCTTCGCGCCCTTCTTCTGGACGCAGTTCCTGGGTGCTGCCAACGACAACCTGTTCAAGTTCGCCCTGACCGTGATGGTCACCTACCAGATCGAGCTCGGCTGGCTGCCGGCGAGCATGGCGGGGCTGGTGATCGGGGCGCTCTTCATCCTGCCCTTCCTGCTGTTCTCGGCGACCAGCGGCCAGCTGACCGACAAGTACGACAAGACGGTCGTCATCCGCTTCGTCAAGTGGCTCGAGATCGGCATCATGCTGCTCGCGGCCATCGGCTTCTGGGTCGGCAACGTGCCGGTGTTGCTCGCCTGCGTGTTCCTGATGGGCCTGCACTCGACCCTTTTCGGCCCGGTCAAGTTCGCCTACCTGCCGCAGCACCTGAACGAGCGGGAGCTGACCGGCGGCAACGGCATGGTCGAGATGGGCACCTTCGTCGCCATCCTGCTCGGCCAGGTGGCGGGCGGGTTGCTGGTGGCGATTCCGGGTGTCGGTCGCCACTGGGTCGCGTTCGGCTGCGTCGCGTTGGCGCTGATCGGCCGGGGCGTGGCGCAGGCGGTACCGGCGTCGCCCTCGACCGATCCGCAGCTCCGCATCAACTGGAACCCGGTCAGCGAGACCTGGCGCAACCTGAAGCTGGCGTCGGCCAACGTCGTCGTCTTCCGGTCGTTGCTCGGCATCTCGTGGATGTGGTTCTTCGGCGCCGTCTTCCTGTCGCTGTTTCCGGCGTTCGCCAAGGAGGTGCTGCACGGCGACGAGCAGGTCGCGTCGCTGCTGCTGGTGGTGTTCTCGATCGGCATCGGCACCGGCTCGCTGCTCTGCGAGGTGTTGAGCAAGCGACACGTCGAGATCGGCCTGGTGCCGCTCGGGGCGATCGGCATGAGCGTGTTCGCGGTCGACCTGTACTTCGCGTCGCGACATCTGCCGCCCGCCGCGAACCTGGCGCTCGGCGCGTTCGTCCGGCAGCCGGCGCACTGGCGGGTGATGGCGGACCTGGCGCTGCTGTCGCTTTTCGCGGGGCTCTACAGCGTGCCGATGTACGCGCTCATCCAGTTGCGCTCGCAACCCACC
>CAXTDH010000630.1:1794-2540 GCA_964242405.1 uncultured Rhizobacter sp.
TTCATGATCGTCAGTTCGATCGGCGTCGGTGCGCTGCTGGCGGCGAACGTCACCATCCCGCAGGTTTTCCTGATCGTCGGCATCTTGAATGCGGCGGTGGCGTTCTACATCTTCAGCCTGGTGCCGGAGTACTTCGCGCGTTTCGTCGCCTTTCTGCTGAGCCGCTTCGTCTACCGCTTCGAGGTGCGGGGCGGCGAGCACATTCCGAGCGCCGGCGCGGCGATCCTCGTCTGCAACCACGTGAGCTTCGTCGACGCGGTGCTGCTGATGGCGGCGAGCCCGCGACCGATCCGCTTTCTCATGGACCGGCAGATCTTCGCGACGCCGGTGCTCGGCGGGTTCTTTCGGCTGCTGAAGGCGATCCCGATCGCGCCGCAACGCGAAGACCCTGCCGGCTACGAGCAGGCCTTCGCGAAGGCACGGGCGGCGCTCGACGAGGGTGAGCTCGTCTGCATCTTCCCCGAGGGCGGGATCACGCGAGACGGCCGGCTCGCCGAATTCAAGGGCGGCGGGATGAAGCTGCTGGCGCATCACCCGGTGCCGGTGGTGCCCCTGGCGCTGCAGAACCTGTGGGGCTCGTTCTTCTCGCGGATCGACGGCGTGGCGATGAAGTCACCGTTCCGTCGCGGGCCCTTCAGCCGGGTGGCGCTGGTCGCCGGCGCGGCGATGCCGTCGGCCTCGGTCACCCCATCGGGCTTGCGAGAGCGGGTGGCGACGCTGCTGGCCTCCTGAGGACGGTGGGCGGT
>CAXTDH010000631.1:0-2539 GCA_964242405.1 uncultured Rhizobacter sp.
ATCACGCTCGAGGCGAACCCCGGCACCTTCGAGCGCGACCGCTTCCGGGGCTATCGGCAGGCCGGCGTCACCCGGCTTTCGGTCGGCGTGCAGAGTTTCGACGACGCCCGGCTCGGCGCCATCGGCCGGGTTCACGACGCGGCCCAGGCGCGCGCTGCCCTGGCCGAGGCGAGCGCCGCCTTCGACACCTGGAACCTCGACCTGATGTATGCCCTGCCCGGGCAGACGCTCGCGGCGTTCGATGCCGACCTGGACGCGGCACTCGGCTTCGAGCCGCCGCACCTCTCGATCTACCACCTGACGATCGAGCCCAACACCTTGTTCGCGCGGCACCCGCCCGCCGCGCCGCTGCCGGACGACGACGCCGCCTTCGACATGCTCGACCGGATCACCGCGCGCACCGCCGAGGCCGGCCTCGAGCGCTACGAAGTCTCGGCCTTCGCCCGGCCGGGCCACCGTTCGCAGCACAACCTCAACTACTGGCAGTTCGGCGATTACCTCGGCATCGGTGCCGGCGCGCATAGCAAGATCTCGTTCCCGCACCGCATCGTCCGGCAGACGTGTTTCCGAGATCCTGCGACCTATATGGCGCAGGCCATGGCCGGCCGGGCGGTGTCGAAGGATGAAGAAGTGGCGCGCCGCGACCTGCCGTTCGAATTCATGCTGAACGCGACCCGGTTGCGCGAGGGTTTCGAGCTCGCCCGCTTCAGTGAGCGGACCGGCCGACCCGTGACGGCCTTGCAGAAAGGCCTCGACGAGGCGGAGCGGCGGCAGCTGGTCGAGCGCGTCGGCAACCTGGTTCGGCCGACCGACCGCGGGTTTGATTTCCTCAACGACCTGCAGGCGATCTTCCTGCCCACCGGCCGTTAGCCACGGCTCGGCAATCGGCCGGATGCCCTGGCCGTCGCCGTCGCCCCGTTCGTTCACACCCGCGAATGCGACATCCCGCTGGTGCTCCGCAGCCGCTCGATCAGCTTGGCCGCGATCTGCGCCAGCGGCAGCACCTCGTGCGCCGCGCCGCTCGCGATCGCTTCGCGCGGCATGCCGAAGACGACGCAGCTCGCCTCGTCCTGCACCAGGTTGTAGCTGCCGGCGTCGCGCATCTCCTTCATGGCGAGCGCACCATCCGCGCCCATGCCGGTCAGCATGATGCCGAGTGCGTTCGGGCCGACCACCCGCGCCGCCGATTTGAACAGCACCTCGACCGAGGGCTTGTGTCGGTTGACCGCTTCGCCGTCCTGCACTCGGGCGATGTAGTTGGCTCCGGAGCGCTCGACGCTGAATTGCAGGCCGCCGGGGGCGATGTAGGCATGCCCGGGCAACAGCCGCTCGCCATCGCGCGCTTCGGCGACGCGGATCCGGCACAAGCCGTCGAGCCGCGCAGCGTAGCTTTTGGTGAAGCCGGGCGGCATGTGCTGGGTGATGGCGATCGCCGGGCAGTCGGCCGGCAGGCCGACCAGCACCTCGCGCGTGGCCTCGGTGCCGCCGGTCGAGGCACCGATGAAGATGATCTTTTCGGTCGACAGGCGCCCGAGCGACGGTACTGTGACGCTCAGGCGGTCGCTGGCCCCCGGCCGGCCGCGGGCTCCAACTACAGCTGCTGCCCCGGCTCCCGCTCCCGCTCCGCCACCGGCCATGGCGACCGAGGTCCCGGACACCGCCAGCGCCGGCGATGGCCGCCTCATCCGCGCCTTGGAGGCGATCCGCACCTTGTCGGTGATGTCGTCCGCCAGCAGCCGCAGCCCGTCGGCGACACCGATCTTCGGCTTGGCGACGAAGTCGATGGCGCCGAGTTCGAGCGCTCGCAAGGTCACGTCGGCGCCGCGCTCGGTCAGCGTCGACACCATCACGACCGGCGTCGGCCGCAGCCGCATCAGCTTGGCGAGGAAGTCGATGCCGTCCATGCGCGGCATCTCCACATCCAGGGTGATGACGTCCGGGTTCAGGCTCCTGATCATCTCCCGCGCGATCAGCGGGTCGGCCGCCGCACCCACGCATTCCATGTCCGGCTGCCGGTTGATGATGGTGGAGAGGATGCTCCGGACGAGCGCCGAATCGTCGACGACGACGACACGTGTCTTAACCATGGTGGATGTGTTCCGTCGAATCAGAATGAGTTGCAGCGCGGGGGCGGCGTCAGAACAGGTCGACCGAACCGCCGGCTGTCGCCTGCGCCGCGTCCTGCACCGCGGCGCGGTCCTGTGCGGCGAGTGCGCCGGGGTTGGTCGGCGCCAGGCGCTTGACCATCGCCTTGCCGCTCGCCGGCAGGAAGCACACCTTGCGCGGATACGGGCCCTGGACGTCGCGCGACATGATCGGGATGCGCTCGGTCTTCAGGTAGTCGACGACGAAGGCGGTGTTTCTTTCGCCGATGTTCATCGTGTTCATGCCGTCGATGACCTGGCCGCCGCCGAAGACTTTCGCCTCCATCGTCGAGCGGGTCGCGCCGCGTTTCATCATCTCGTTGATCAGGAGCTCCATCGCATAGGAGCCGTAGCGGCCAGAGTTGGCCTCGCCTTCGGGCAGCATGAAATGGTTC
>CAXTDH010000632.1:0-2537 GCA_964242405.1 uncultured Rhizobacter sp.
TAGATGTTGCCGATCGAGCCGCTGAAGAAGGCGAGCGGCACGAACACCGAGATCAGCACCACGGTGACGCCGATGATGGCGCCGTAGATCTGCTGCATCGCCTTCTTGGTGGCCTCCTTCGGCGGCAGGCCTTCCTCGCTCATGATGCGCTCGACGTTCTCGACGACGACGATCGCGTCGTCGACGACGATGCCGATCACGAGCACCATGCCGAACATCGTCAGCACGTTGATCGAGAAGCCGAGCGCCAGCAGCACGCCGAAGGTGCCGAGCAGGGCGATCGGCACGACGATCGTCGGGATGATGGTGTAGCGGATGTTCTGCAGGAACAGATACATCACCACGAACACCAGCACCACCGCCTCGACCAGCGTTTCGGCGACCTGGCTGATCGAGATCTTGACGAAGCGCGAGCTGTCGTAGGGGATCGAGTACTTGACGCCCGCCGGGAAGAATTTGGCGAGCTCCTCCATCCGCTTCTTCACTGCCGTCGCGGTCGCGAGGGCGTTGCCGGTGGGCGAAAGCTGGACGCCGATGCCGGTCGATGGCTTGCCGTTCAGGCGCGCCGAGGTGGCGTAGCTCTGGCCGCCGAGTTCGACCCGGGCGACGTCGTGCAGCCGAACGGTCGAGCCGTCGGGGTTGGCACGCAGCACGATGTTGCCGAACTGCTCGGCCGTCTCGAGTTGCCCCTTGACGACGACGGTCGCGAAGATCGCCTGCCCAGCCACGTTCGGCAAGTCGCCGATGGCGCCCGAGGAAACCTGGGCGTTCTGCGCCTGGATCGCGGCGCTGACGTTGCTCGCCGACAGGTTGTAGCCGACCAGCCGGGCCGGATCGATCCAGATCCGCATCGCCCGCTCGGTGCCGAAAAGCTGCGCCTGGCCGACACCGGGCAGGCGCTGGATCTCGGGCAGGACGTTGCGCGAGGCGTAGTCACCGAGGGCGATCGGGTCGAGCTTCGGATCGTCCGACGACAGGAGGGTGAAAAGCAGGAAGTTGGAACGCGACCGGTCGACCCGCACGCCCTGCTGGGTCACCGCCAGCGGCAGGCGCGGCGTCGCCCGGCTGAGCCGGTTCTGCACATCGACCTGGGCGAGCGCCGGATCGGTGCCGGTCTCGAAGCTGAGGGTGATGGTGCCGGTGCCGTCGGCCTGGCTGACGGACTCGACATAGATCAGGCCGGGCGAGCCGTTCATCTCGCGCTCGATGACGCTGATCACCGTGTCCTCCAGCGTCTGCGCCGACGCACCCGGGTAGGCGGTGTTGATGACGATCGACGGCGGCGCCACCGTCGGGTATTGGGCGATCGGCAGCTGGGTGACGGACGCGCCACCGAGGACGATGATGAAGAGCGCGATTACCCAGGCAAAAACCGGGCGATCGATGAAGAACTGGGCCATGAGGTGGGTCTCGTCGTCTGATCTGCTACTTGGCGGCGTCGCTGGCGCCCGGGCCGGCGCGGAGTGCAACGCCCGACGCTGCGCCCGAAGCGCCAGGCGTCCACGGCACGGCCTTCACCGGCGCGTCCCCGCGCAATTTCTGGAAGCCGTCGACCATCACCTGCTCGCCGGGCTTCAAGCCTTCGAGCACGACCCACTGGCCGTTGATGGCGCTGCCGACCTTGACCGGTCGGGGTGCGACCTTGCCCTGATCGTCGACCACCATGACGGTGTCGCCGGTCGAACCGCGGGTGACCGCCTGCTGCGGCAGGACGATGCCACTCTCCGTCCGGGCCTCTTCCACCCGGACTCGCACGTACATTCCGGGCAGCAGCACGCCGGCCGGGTTCGGCACCGCGGCGCGCAAGGTGATCTGCCCGGAGGTCTGGTCGACGGTCAGGTCGCTGAAGAGCAGCTTGCCCGGCCGGTCATACGCGCTCCGGTCCTCGAGCACCAGCCGGATGGCCGCCCCGCTGCCGCCGGCGCGCTCGAACTGCCCGCTCGCGACCGCCTTGCGCAGGCGCAGCACTTCGGTCGTCGACTGGGTGAAGTTGACGAACATCGGGTCGATCTGCTGGATGACGGCCAGCGGCGTGGCATCGCCCTGGCCGACGAGCGCGCCCTCGGTGACCAGCGCCCGGCCGATGCGGCCGGAAATCGGCGCCGTGACCGAGGCGTAGCCGAGGTTGATCTGCGCCGTCTGCACCGACGCCCGGCCGGTCGCGACATCGGCTTCGGCCGTCTTTTGCGCGGCGACCGCGTTGATGTAATCCTGCTGGCTGATGGCGTTGGCCTCGACCAGCGGCTTGTAGCGGTCGGCCAGCGCCTTGGCCTGGGTGGCGTTAGCCTGGGCGCGCTGCAGCGACGCCTGGGCGCTCGCCGCGGCCGCTCGATAGGGCGCGGCGTCGATCTGGAACAACAGCTGCCCGGCCTTGACGTCGCTGCCCTCGACGAACAGCCGCTTCTGCAGGATGCCGGCGGCGCGAGCCCTGACCTGCGCCATGCGGGACGCTTCGAGCCGCCCGGGCAGCTCGGTCGCCAGGCCGATGGCCTGCGTGCGGACGGTGACCACGCCGACCTGGGCCGGCGGTGGTGCTC
>CAXTDH010000633.1:0-2533 GCA_964242405.1 uncultured Rhizobacter sp.
GCCTGGAGCCGTCGCTCGCCGGCGGGCGCATCGCCATCGGCGCGGCGCGCCAGGGCGCGGCGCTCATCCTGTCGGTGCGCGACACCGGCGTCGGGCTCGCGAACAGCACCACTTCGGGCGGCACCCACTTCGGCCTGTCGCAAGTGCGCGAGCGGCTCGCGACGCTCTACGGCGGCAAGGCGTCGTTCGACTTGTGCCCCGCAGACGATGCCGGGGGCGGGACGTTGGCGACGATCCGCCTGCCGCTCGAGCTGGCTGCGCCAGGCGCGCCGTCGGCCGCGGGCGCTCCCGCCACCCTCGCCGTTCGCAAAGGTCATTCATGAAGGCCACGGCGCTGATATGAAAACCACCGCATTGATCGCCGAAGACGAGCCCCTGCTCGCCGCGAACCTGCAGGTCGAGCTCGCTCGGATCTGGCCCGAACTGCAGATCGTCGCCAACGTCGGCCACGGCGCCGCCGCGGTCGAAGAAGCGCTCGCCAAGCGGCCCGATGTCGTCTTCCTCGACATTCGCATGCCGGGCATGACCGGCCTCGAGGCCGCGCAGGCGATGACCGAGGACTGGCCGACCGACGCAGCGCTGCCGCTGGTCGTCTTCGTCACCGCCTACGACCAATATGCCTTGCAAGCGTTCGAGCGGGCCGCCGTCGACTATGTGTTGAAGCCGGTGCAACCGGAGCGCCTCCGCCAGACCTGCGCCCGCATCCAGGCCGGCCTGACCCGGCGGGCGACGCCCGCTGTCGACCCCCCCAATGCCGCCAACGCCGCGGGCGCGCCGGCCATCGAGGAGGCGCTGGCGCAACTGCGCAGCCTCCTGGGAAGCGCCGGGCTGCAAGCCACCGCCCCGTCGTCCGCCCCGTCGGCGTCATCCGCTGGCAAGCTGGCCGTGCTGCAAGCCGGTGTCGGCAACGCCATCCACCTGGTGCCGATCGGCGAGGTGCTCTACTTCGAGGCGGCCGACAAGTACGTCCGGGTCGTGACCGCGGCTCGCGAGTACCTGGTGAGGATGTCGCTACGCGAACTGGTGCCGCGGCTCGACGAGCAGAAGTTCTGGCAGATCCACCGCGGCACCGTCGTACGCGCCGATGCGATCGCGACCGCCACCCGGGAGGAATCCGGCAAGGTGGCCCTCACCCTGCGCGGCCACCCGGACAAGCTGGTCGCGAGCCGGCTCTACGCGCACTTGTTCAAGGCGATGTGAGCCGTTGTGGTTGGGGGCCTGTGCCGGCAACGTCCGGTGACTGCCCGGCTCAGCGATGCCCGTCCCAGCGGCCAGCGCCGTCACCATCACGACCATGGTCATGGTCGTGATCCCGATCACCTCGGCCGTCGTGCCAACGCTTCCAGCCTTGCCAGCCGTGACGGTATTCGGGGTAGACGACGACCGGTGCGGGCCGGTAGTAGCGAGGCGCCTCGTAGTAGCCGATCGGCGCCGGCGCGTACTGCACCACGGGCGGCGCATACACCGGCGCGGGCCTGTAGACCGGGGCCGGCGCATACACGGGAACCGGCGCGTAGACGACCGGCGGGGCGACATACACCTGCTGCACCGGGCGGTACACCGGCCGGTTGCCGACTCCCACCGCGACGCCCGGGACGCCCACATCCACCGACCAGGCGACACCCGCTTTCGCGACCGTCGCGCCGAGCAGCGAGCCGGCGGCGACCAGCGAGAGAACCACAACCTTGATCGTCTTGCTCATCGTCTTCTCCTTGCGCAGACCGCGATGGCGGCCGCCTCTACCTGTAACGCAGCAGACGGCGCCCGCGGTGACCGCATCGCTGTAAAGCAATGTTGCGGTCGGACGAAGCGACCCGTGACGCGCCTTCGCCGACGCGGCGCAGCACCCGACGGCAACGCCGCGCCCCGCCGTCGCAGCGAGCGAACCGCCCCGTGCCGCGACCTAGAATCGATCGACCGCCGCCGCCCGGCATTGCGACGTCTGCAGTCCATGACCTCCACACCCGCCGATCCGTTCAAGCCCAGCAGCAACTTCCTGCGCCAGATCATCGAGCGCGACTTGGCCGAACGCCGCTATGCCGGTCGCCGCTTCGCGGGCTCGCCCGGCGATGCCGCCCACCATGCCGCCGGCGAGCCCGATCTCGCCGCCATCCGCACCCGCTTCCCGCCCGAGCCGAACGGCTATCTGCACATCGGCCACGCCAAGAGCATTACCTTGAACTTCGGCCTGGCGGCGGAGTACGGCGGCGTCTGCCACCTGCGCTTCGACGACACCAACCCGGAAAAAGAAGAGCAGGAGTACGTCGACGGCATCCTCGACGCCGTGCGCTGGCTCGGCTTCGACTGGCATTCACGCGTCGACGGCAAGAGGAGCGAGCACCTCTACTACGCCAGCAATTATTTCGACTTCATGGCCCGGGCGGCGGTTGCCTTGATCGAGGCCGGCCTCGCCTACGTCGACGAGCAGACGGCCGACGAAATTCGTGCCCATCGCGGCGATTTCAACCATCCGGGTGTGGCCAGCCCCTACCGCAGCCGCACCCCCGACGAAAACCTCGCCCGCTTCGCCGAC
>CAXTDH010000634.1:0-2531 GCA_964242405.1 uncultured Rhizobacter sp.
GCCCGCAATGCGTCGCGACCAACCCGTCGGACATGAACGTCGCGCTGGCCGCGCTTCGCGCCACGGTGCTCGTCCAGGGCCCGACGGCCGAACGGCGCATTGCGTTCAGCGACTTCCACCTGCTGCCGGGTAACGCCCCGCATATCGAGACCACATTGCGCCCCGGTGAACTTATTACCGCCATCGAATTGCCGGCGTCGAAGTTTGCGGCCAACGCTCACTACCTGAAGGTGCGCGACCGGGCGAGCTATGCCTTCGCGCTGGTGTCGGTCGCGGCAGCGGTCGACCTGCGCGACGACGGTGTCGTTCGCGACGCGGCGCTGGCGCTCGGCGGCGTCGCCCACAAGCCGTGGCGGAGCGCCGCGGCCGAGCAGTCGCTGATCGGCAAACGGCTCGATGCGGTGAGCTTCGGTGCCGCGGCCGACATCGCCCTCGCCGGCGCGAAAGAATTGAAACACAACGCGTTCAAGGTGCCGCTGGCACGCAACGCGATCGCCCGGGCACTCGCGGTCGCAGGAGGGCAACCGGCATGACGATCACCGGCCAGGGCATGAACCGCGTCGACGGCAGATTGAAGGTCTGCGGTCGCGCCACTTTCGCGGCCGAATTCGCGCTCCAGGGCATGGCGCATGCGGTCATCGTGACCAGCACCGTGGCGAGCGGTCGGGTCTCGCGCATCAAGACCAGCGCGGCCGAGAACGCCCTCGGGGTGCTGCTGGTGATGACATCCGCCAACGCGCCCAAGCTGCCGCGCGCTGGCAACGCGGCGGTCAACCCGCCGACGGGCCGCATGCTGACCTTGTTGCAGGACGACCAGGTTCTCTACAACAACCAGCCGATCGCGGTCGTCGTCGCCGAGACGCTGGAACGGGCGGTCGACGCGGCACGCAAGCTCGAAATCAGTTACGCACTCAAGGGCGGCGAGCTCGACTTCGAGCGCGCCAAGGCGTCGAAATACGCGCCCAAGAAGGCGAACCGGGAGGAAACCGACAGCGCCCGAGGCGAGGTCGAGCCGGCGTTCCGGAGCGCTGCCGTCCAGCTCGACCAGACCTACACCACCCCCGACGAGCACCACAACCCGATGGAGCCGCATGCGACGGTCGCCTCCTGGGAGGGGGATCGGCTGACCGTCTACGACGCGACGCAAAGCATCAGCGGCGTCAAGGGCACGCTCGCCAAGACGCTTGGCCTGCCCGAAGAACAGGTCACCGTCATCTGCCCGTTCGTCGGCGGCGGCTTCGGCGGCAAGGGCTCGATGTGGTCGCATGTGGCGCTCGCGGCGATGGCGTCGCGGCGCATCGGCCGGCCGGTCAAGCTGGTGCTCGACCGGCCGCAGATGTTCGGCTCGGTCGGCCACCGGCCGCACACCGAGCAGCACCTGCAGATCGGCTCGACCCCCGACGGCACGATGAGCGCGATGCGCCACGACGTCGTCACGCAGACGTCGGTGTTCGAGGATTGGGTGGAGCCGTCGGCGATCGTCACCCGCATGCTGTATGCGGTGCCGAACCAGGCCACCACCCATCGGCTGACCAAGCTCAACATCGGCACGCCGACCTTCATGCGGGCGCCGGGCGAGTCGAGCGGCAGCTTCGCGCTCGAGACGGCGATGGACGAGATGGCGGTCAAGCTGAAGCTCGACCCGGTCGAGTTCCGGTTGCGCAACTACGCCGAGCAGGACCCGGGCAAGCAGAAGCCGTTCTCGAGCAAGTCGTTGCGCGAGTGCTACCGGCTGGGCGCCGAACGCTTCGGCTGGGCGCAGCGCAACCCGACGCCCGGCGTGGCGACGAACGGCCGCTGGCGAGTCGGCATGGGCATGGCGACTGCCACCTACCCGGCCAACCGTAGCGCTGCCGAAGCGCTGGCGCGGATCGGCGCCGACGGCAGGGCAGTGGTCCAGTCGGGCACCCAGGATCTGGGCACCGGCACCTACACCGTGATGACGCAGGTCGCGGCCGACGCGCTCGGCATCGCCCCCGAGCGCATCCGCTTCGAGCTCGGCGATTCGCGCCTGCCGAAGGCGCCGGTGTCGGGCGGTTCACAGTCGGTGGCGAGCGTCGCGCCGGCGGTCCAGGCGGCCTGCGTGGCCGCCCGTGACCAGTTGATCGGCCTGGCGATCGGCGACAGCGCCTCGCCGTTCTTCCAGAAGACGGCCGAGCAGGTCGTCGTCGCAGACGGACGTTTGCAGCTGCGTGACCGAACCGGCGCGGCCGGTGCTGCCAGCGAAACGATCGAGGCGCTGCTCGCCCGCAACGGCGGCCAGCCCATCGTCGCCCGGGCCGGCGCGAAGCCAGGCCAGGAGCGCGAAACCTATTCGATGCATTCCTTCGGCGCGGTCTTCGCCGAGATCTGGGTCGACCCCGACCTCGGCACGATCCGGCTGCCGCGCCTGACGGGTGTGTATGCGGTCGGCCAGCTGCTCAACGCCAAGACCGGCCGCAGCCAGCTGCTGGGCGGCCTGGTTTGGGGCGCGAGCATGGCGCTCTTCGAGGAGTCGCACCGCGATGCGCGCAACGGCCGGATCGTCAACG
>CAXTDH010000635.1:0-2531 GCA_964242405.1 uncultured Rhizobacter sp.
GTTTTGACCAGCAGCCGGGCGGTGTAGTCGACCCGGTGCAGGAACACCGGCTCGACACTCGTCGCGAAGTACTCGTCGACCGCCCGCCGCGCGCCTTCCCAGTGTCCGTAGTCGTCGATGATGAGAATGCCGTGGCGAGCGAGCAGCGGGTAGAGGTGGAGGAGCTCGTGGCGGGTCGATTCATACCAGTCGGTATCGAGCCGCAGCAGCGCGATCGCGCCGCCAGGCGGAAGTACCGACGGAACGGTCGCCTCTACCTTGCCCTGGACGAAGTGGATGCGGTCGCGCGGGTAGCCGGTCGACCAGAGATTGGCCTGGACGTCGGCCAGGCCGGCTTCGCACCAGACGCCCTGGCCGCGCGCCGTGCGGCCGAGCTGCGCCCGGGCCGACTCGCCGCTGACGCTGCTGCGGTCGACGTCGGTCGGCTCGCTCATGCCCTCGAAGGTGTCGTAGAGCCAGAGGTGACGGCCGGTGTTGCCACGCGCCAGCAGGGCGAGCGCGACCGCCATCATGCTGCCGCCGCGCCAGACGCCGCATTCGACGATGTCGCCGGCTATGCCGTGCCGAACGACATGGTCGACGGCGCCCAGCAGGCTGGCGCGACGGTCGAGGCTGGTCATGGTGAACGGCTCGACCCGGGCGATGATGGCGCGGTCGGCCGGGCTCAGGTCGGCGAGCGCGCGGGATTCACGGTCCGCCGGGGTGGTCAATTCCAGGCCGCCGCGGGCCAGGGCGCTCTTGATCAGTTGCTTCATCGGGTCGGGAAAAGATTGTCTCATCCGGGTCGGGCGGCTGCGCTTCCCAGGTAAACGGTCGTCGCTGCCGGCCAGGCCGAATCCCAGGCGGCATCCTGCTGCGCCTTCATGAACGCTCGGCGGGTGGCGCCGGACGACTGTTGGAGGTGATCGAGGCAGGCGAGCACGGCTTCGGCATCGCGGCCACGCAACAGCAGGCCGTCGAGACCGAAGCGCCGCATGAAGGCGCCCAGGTCGCCGACATCGCTGCAGGCGAACAGCCGGCCGGCATGCAGCAACGTATAGAGGGCGCCCGACTGAGACGCCTCACGGTAGGGCAGGAGGAACAGCACATCGCGGTCGAGCAGTGCCTGCAGCTCGACGGCGCCGAGGAAGCGGTCGTGAACCACGACGCCGAGTGCGACCAGCTCATCGCGCAGCGGCGCCATCGAAGGTGACCACGCGCCGTGGACCTCGAGCCGCAACCCGCGGCGCCGGATCTCGTCGGATCGGGCCAGGGCGGCGAACAACTCGACGCCCTTGTAGGGCTGGACGTTGCCCCAGAACACGAGGGCGCCCGGGATGTCGACGGCGCCAGACGCCCGTCCGTACGGAACCGGCGACCGCCCGGGTGTCGGCGGCAACAACCCGTGCGGCACCACCTGCGAACGGGCACGGTAACGCTCGCCGTAGCGGCGGATGAAGTCGTCACGACTCGAATCGCTGACGAAGACGAGTCGCCGTGCGAGCGACGCGATCCAGCCGGTCGGCCGATGGCGCAAGCCGGTGTGGCCATGCGGCACCGGGTTGTGCACGGTGAACACCAGCCGACGCCGCCAGCAGATCAGGAAGGGCAGCTCGAGCGGCCAGGCAGCGCTGAACTGCAGGTTGATCGTCTTGTAGTGCCGGGCAGCGGCCGCGAGTCGCAGCAACAGGCCGATGTAGGCAATCGCCCCTTGCCGGCGCGGGGCCACCGATCCGGACACATCGGCAAGGTGCAGCTGCACGCCCCGGAGACCGGAGAGCGCATCGAGCAGCTCGCCGTTGTAGTGGGTACGCGAGGCGTAGAAGTCGATGGGCAGGCCGTGCTCGGCGAGCATCCGGATCAGTGCTGCGTCGTAGGGCAGGACGAAGGAGCCGCCGTCGAGGATCGCCACGGAGGACTGCGGCTGCGACCGATCTTGCACCTGCGAGGCAGCGCTCAATGCGCGAGCCAGAAACGCCGCGCCAGCGTATAGGTCGGCATGCCTTCCCGGGCGCCGATGTCGCGCGCCGGGTTGCCGCCAACGATGCGGAACGGCGGCACGCTTTTGGTCACCACCGAGCCGGCCATCACCACCGCGCCGGTGCCCAGGTGCACGCCGGGCATCACCATCGCCCCGGCGAAGAGCACCGCGTAGTCGTCGATACGGACAGGCTGCGGCTTGTCGGCGAAGCCGCCGCCGTGGATCTCGTGGCCGAGGCTGTAGATGCGCACGTCATGGGCGATCGACACCTGGCGGCCGATCGTCAAACCGCCGCGGTTGTCGAGGTAGACGCCGCGGTTGATCAGCGTCCCGGCGCCGACGCTCAGCCGGCCGATGTGGAAGAAGCGGATGCCGCCCTGGAGCGTCGCGCTGCGGTCGATCGAGAAGCCGCAGAGCCGGTAGAGCAGCGGCCGCAGGAAGAAGGGCAGCACGCCGTGAACCGCGTTCAGTGCCGCCAGACCGAGGAAATAGGCCTGCGCGGTCAGGCGGGAAACGAAAGGGCGCTGCGGCTGCGTCATGGATCGATCGAGGGCGAAGAATTGTCGCACCC
>CAXTDH010000636.1:0-2515 GCA_964242405.1 uncultured Rhizobacter sp.
GAGCTCGACCCGGGCCCGCACGCCGAGCTGCGCCTTGTCGCACCAGGTGGTCAGCGCTTCGCCTTCGACATATTCGAGCGCCAGCCACGGCTGGCCCGACGGCGTGACGCCGGCATCGTGCAGAGCGGCGATGTTGGGATGGTGCAGGGTCGCGAGGATGTCGCGCTCGCGGCTGAAACGCTGGGCGAAGCTCTCCTGCTGTCGCGGGCCGCCGACATGGCGGAACAGCAGCTTGATGGCGACCGTGCGCTGGAACGCGCCATCATCGCGGGCCGCCCGCCAGACTTCGGCCATGCCGCCGGAACCGAGCCGCTGTTCGAGCCGATAGGGGCCGATGTGCGCGCCCGATTGCCACTCGACGGTGGGAACGTCGCCAGCAGCCCCTGCAGCTGCTGGCGAACCGCGCGCCGCCAGTGTCAGAGGCGGCAGTGCGTCCAGAAAGCCGTTACCACGGATCTCCGACCGGGCGCCCAGCATCTGCAGCAGTGGCTCGAGCAGCGGATGGGGCGGATCGCGCAGCGTCGCAAGCCACGCTTCGAGCGCGGCGCCCGTGAGCTGATCGGCCTTCTCGTAGAGGGCCGACGGTTCCTGCCAGTCGGTCACCGCGTCGTGCATCTGAACCCGTCCGATCGCAGAACAACAGCGAGAAGCCGGAGCGCCGCCGCCCCGATGAGCCGTCGATCGTCGAAGGATAAGTGCCTCGGACGTCAACGGCAACCGTCAAACTTGGGATGCGCAGTACCGTCGATCGGCCTGCCGGCGGCGCGGCTCGCGCCGGCCCGTCGCAGCGCGCCTGTCCAACCCGACGGAACCCGTCATCCAGCGCCCTTTCACCCTTCATACGGGGCAGGTCGAGAAAACCGGACATCGCTCGCCTCTCGCTGCTGGACGCTGAGGCTTCGGGCCGCTACGCTCGCTGCAATGAACGCCGACGCGCCACCCGCTCCCGCCGCCCCGACCGGCCTGGACGCAGGCGAGGCCGCCAATCGCGACGAGCCGCCGATCACCCGGCTGCTCGCCCAGGCGTCCGCCGGCGACCGACAGGCGCTCGACACCGTCTACGCGTCGCTCTACCCGGAGCTGAAGGCGGTCGCCAGCTCTCGGCTGCGCCAGCAGGGCCGGGCCGACCAGATGAACACCACCATGCTGGTGCACGAGAGCTTCATCCGGCTGGTGAACGCCCGTGGCCTGCGGCTGCTCGACCGGCACCACTTCTTCGCCTACGCGGCCAAGACGATGCGCCACATCATCATCGACGACGCCCGTGAGCTGCTGGCCGAGCGCCGGGGCGGTGGCGTGGCCCACGTGACGCTGGGCGAAGAGGCGGAGGCGGTGGAGGACATGAGCGCCAGCAACAGTGCGGAGCTTCTGGGCATCGACGAGGCGCTCAAGACGCTGGAGAAGATCGACCCTGAGCTGGCCGAGCTGGTCGAGATGCGCTACTTCGGCGGTTACAGCGAGATCGAGGTCGGGGAGCTGCTCGGCATCACGGAACGGACAGTCCGGCGCCGCTGGGACAAGGCGCGCGCCTGGCTCTACGTGGCGCTGGGGAAAAGCGCGGACTGAACGCGCGGACCAGTCGCTGAACGCGGGCGGCGGCCTCGCTCGCGGCGGGCTCGGGGACCTGAAAGCCTCGCCGCCGGGGACCGGGGCGTCGCCCACACCCCATTCAGGATCGGGTCCCCAGTCGAGGCCTTGATCGATGCGGTCAGCGCGGGATGACGCTGACCTCGACCGCCATGCGCTGGTCGCTGCCGCCGCCGATGATGACGCCGCGCAGCGGCACCACGTCGGCGAAGTCGGCGCCCCAGCTGAGGATGATGTAGCGCTGGTCGGCGAGCTGGTCGTTGGTCGGGTCGAACTCGACCCAGCCGTGCGCGGGGCTGAAGGCGGCCACCCAGGCGTGGGTCGCGTCGACACCCATCAAACGCGGCTGGCCAGGCGGGGGCTCGGTCAGCAGGTAGCCGGAGACGTACCTTGCCGGCAGGCCGAGGCCGCGCAGGCTGGCAAGCATCAGGTGGGCGAAATCCTGGCAGACGCCGCTGCGCTGCTGCAGCACCTCGTCGACGGAGGTGCTGACGGTGGTGGCGCCGGGCTCGAACTCGAAGTCGCGGTAGATGCGTCGCATCAGGTCGAAAACCGCCTCGAACCAGTCGCGACCGGGCGCAAAGGAAGCTTCCGCATACGCCCTCGCCGCCTCCGACAACGGCACGAGCGGCGTCGACTCGCTCATGCGCGCGGCCTGCAAGTGCTCGGGCGCCCCGGGATGGCGGCGAATGGCGTCACGGACCGACTCCCAGCTGTCGCTTCGAGCGGTCGGCATGCCGGCGGCGCCAAGGACGGTCGATCTGTCGGCAGCGCCGCGGGAGGTCGACCTGTCGGCAGCGCCGGGAACGGTCGCCATGCCGGCAGCTGCAGGGACGGTCGACATCCCGGCAGCTCCATGGGTGTCAGCGAGTGGCCGATCGTCCAGCACAGGCCGCGCCAGCACCTCGACCAGGCACTGCATCCGCAC
>CAXTDH010000637.1:0-2513 GCA_964242405.1 uncultured Rhizobacter sp.
GACCACCAGCGCGAGCACCACCAGCATGAAGTCGTAGCCGACATACACCTGGGTGCCGATCTCGACGTTGCCGAACATCGCGTACGGCTCCGACACGTAATAGGGGTTCGCACCCCAGACGAGCTTGGTGATGTCCTCGAGCATCAGGAACATGGCATAGGTGACGAGCACCAGCAGCACTTCGTCGCGGCCGTAGAAGAAGCGCAGCAGCCCGCGCTCGGTCAACGGCGCGATCAGCACCGCCACCGCCACGGCCGCCAGCAGCATCGCGACGAGCGCGAAGCCCGGCGCGACCTTCAAGGCAGCCGCCCAGCCGACGAAGCTCGCGGCGGCATACGCCCCGAGCGCGTAGAAGCTGCCGTGGGCGATGTTGAGGATCTTCAGCACACCGAACACGAGCGTGAGCCCGAGCGCGACGATGAAGAGCCACGACGCGTAGGCGAGCCCGTCGATCAGGATCGTCAGGGCGGCGCTCATCGGCTCGCTCCGTCGACGTCAATGCGGGCGGCCACCGCTCAGCACTTGGCGCCGGGAAAGCCGGCCTTGATCCAGTCTTCCGACTTCATCGCCGGCGGCGGGTTCACGCATTCGGCGGGAAAGCGCTGGATGTCGTCGAGCGCCACCATCTTCTTGGCTGCGTCGTAGCGGGTCTTGCCGATCGCCGTCTCCTGGATGGCCTGGTGGCCGCCGCCGTTGAGCATGCGGATCCGGCCGCCGGGCGAATCCCACTCCAGCCCCGTCAACGCGGCCGCCAGTTGTTCGTGCGTCGGCTTCTTGCCGCCGTTCTCGGCCATCGCCTTCTCGGCAGCGAGCTTCAGGCCGAGCAGGGCCTGCGCCATGCGGTACGGCGCCTGCACGGGGTAGGTGACGTAGGCCTTCTGGTAGATGCTCCACCACCAGTCATTCAACGCCGACTTGGGGGCGAGCAGGCCATAGGCGCCGCGCCCGCCGAGTATGGTGCCGTCCGGCATCTTCTCGCCGAGCCCGGGCAGCACGTGATCGGCAGCGGAGAGCACCACCTGCGAGCGCTTGAACAGCCCGCGCGGGCCCGATTGCAGGATGAACGCCTGCAGGTCGCCGCCCCACAGGCTCGAGTGGGTGACGTCGGACTGCTTGCCCATCAGCGCCGAAATCTCCGTGCCGTACTGACCGGCGCCGAACTTGGGCAGCTGGTCCTCGCCCATCTTCGCGGCCGGGTAGAGCTTTTCCATCGACAGGATGAAGTCCTTGCGCGAATCCTGCCCCCAGGCGTAATCCTGGTTGATGAGGTTGAAGGTGGCGACCTTGACGTTGTGCGACTTCAGATAGCGGGCCAGGGCGACGTTGTCCATGGTGCCGTGCGAGGCGGTGCGAAACACGTAGTTGTATTTCGCGTCCTCGAAGATGCGCGGCGTGCCGCAGTCGTACAGCAGCAGGAACTTCTTCATCTCCTCGGCCACCGGTGCCACGGCCAGGCAGTCGCTCGAGCCGACATAGCCGATCACCGCGTCGACCTTCTCGCGGTCGTAGAGGTTTCGCAGCTCCTGAACCTGCTTGGTGGCGCCGCCGTTCTCGTCGATGTAGACGGGCTCGATCTTCAGGCCGCCGAAGCCGACCTTGTTGTAGGGCGCTGGCGCCGTGCCGGCATTGAACGCCTCGATCAACACCTTGCCGCCGTTGACGGCCGGAATGCCGAAGCTTTCCGCCGCCTGCCCGGACAGGAAGCTGACGATGCCGATCTTGAAGGTTTCCTGGGCCTGCGCGCAGGTGGCGCCCATCGCCGCGGCTGCGGCAATGAACAGCGGCAGCGCCGAGCGGCAGCCGATTCTGGCGGCATCGATCCTTGTCATCATTCGTTTCATCTCCAGTAAGTGGGCGCGACGCCTTTGCTTGATCGACTCTTGCATGATCGATATCGCATTCCTACTGGTCGGTAGCCCGCCTCTCAAAGTATCGGCGTCACCCAGGGCAGGTGCAATCCGTTCTTGAGCGGTGTTTTCCCGGGTACATGGGCCCGGTCTCTTCCGGCTGCCGATCAGGCAACGAGCCACGCCGCCAGGTCCGCCTTCAGCTGCACCAGATCGGCCTGGCGGGTGTACATCATGTGGCCCGCGTCGTAGTAGTGGTGCTGGACGCGGGCGAGCACCTCGGGCGGCGCGTCGAGTTGCGCCAGCGACCAGTCGCTCGCGCTGTAGGGTGTGCCGAGGTCATAGCGCCCGCTGGCGACGAAGACCTTGAGATGCGGGTTGCGGCGCAGCGCGCGCGCCAGGTCCCGGCTCGTCGTGGCGAAGCTGTTGCCCTTGTCCTCGCCACGGTTCCAGTTCCAGGCCTTGTGGGTGTCGAGCGAGAGCACTTCGTAGCGCAGCTCGGTGTCCAGGCCGAGCTGCTCGCCGAAATACGACATCGCCGCCATCGTGTAGGCCGGCGCGATCGCCTCGATGCCCGGGTCGAACTCCATCTCGCGGCCGTGGCTGGCCGCCATGGGCGCGGTCGACCGTGCTTCGAGCCGGCCGACGATGCGGCCCTGCGGGCGC
>CAXTDH010000638.1:0-872 GCA_964242405.1 uncultured Rhizobacter sp.
CGACGGCACCGTGGTGACGGCCACGGCGCAGCTGGCGTCGCCCCGGCGCGTCGATGCTCGTCCCGCGGCGCCTTCCGAGCACCGCCTGGAAGCAACCGGGCTGCAGAAGTCCTACGGCGCGCGCATGGTCGTGAAGGACGTGAACGTCGCTGTCGACAGTGGCGAGACCGTCGGCCTGCTCGGGCCCAACGGCGCCGGCAAGACGACGAGCTTTTACATGATCGTCGGCCTGGTGCGGGCCGATGCCGGGCAGATCAGCATCGAGGGCGAGCGGGTCGAGCGCGTGTCGATCCATCGGCGGTCGCGGCTCGGCTTGTCCTACCTGCCGCAGGAAGCGTCGATCTTTCGCAAGCTCAACGTCGAGGAGAACATTCGGGCGGTGCTCGAGCTGCAGATCGACGCGGAGGGCCGGCCGCTGCGCCGCTCGGTCATCGAGGAGAAGCTCGACGGGCTGCTGCACGATCTGTCGATCAGCAAGCTGCGCGCCTCGCCGGCGCCGGCGTTGTCGGGCGGCGAGCGTCGGCGGGTCGAGATCGCCCGGGCGCTGGCGACGCAGCCGCGCTTCATCCTGCTCGACGAGCCGTTCGCCGGCGTCGACCCGATCGCCGTGATCGAGATCCAGCGGATCATCGGCTTCCTGAAGAGTCGCGGCATCGGTGTGCTGATCACCGACCACAACGTCCGCGAGACGCTCGGCATCTGCGACCGCGCCTACATCATCAGCGAAGGCCGGGTGCTGGCCGAAGGCACGCCCACCGAAATCGTCGACAACGCCGACGTTCGCAAGGTGTACCTCGGCGAACACTTCCGGATGTAAATGGAGCCCCTCGTCCGTCGAGTACGTCGGCCGATCCCCCGAGGGGATATGGGCC
>CAXTDH010000638.1:972-2502 GCA_964242405.1 uncultured Rhizobacter sp.
GGCTTGGGAGCGGCCCGGCGCTCGGCCCATCGGAGCCCCTCGTCCGTCGAGTACGTCGGCCGGCCCTGCAGGCCGCGCTGGGCCTGTCGTCCCAGCCCTTCGCCAGGCATGAACAGTCCCCCGGACTGTTCATGTCCGGGCTCAGCCCCCGAGGGGATATGGGCCGGCTTGGGAGCGGCCCGGCGCTCGGCCCATCGGAGCCCCTCGTCCGTCGAGTACGCCGGCTGGCCTTGGAGGCCGCGCTGGGCCCGACATGAAGCCGACCCTCCAGTTCCGCCTGTCGCAGCACCTGGCGCTGACGCCGCAGCTGCAGCAGTCGATCCGGCTGCTGCAGCTGTCGACGCTCGAACTGCACCAGGAAGTCGAGCAGATGCTCGAGCAGAACCCGTTCCTCGAAGCCGAGGAAGCGTTCGCGGCGCTGCCGGAGCCGATGAGCGAGCGCTTGTCGCCGGCCGAACGGGCTGGAGAGCGGGAGGCCGAGCGGGCGTCGGAACCGTCGGCCGACAACGGCAGCGGCGAAAGCGGCGACACGGGCAGCAGCGGCGACGATTCCAAGCCGATCGACGGCGCCGAGTTCGGCACCACCGAGCGCGACGACTGGGAGAACGGCACCGAGCGCGAAGATTTCGACGGCATCCGCGAAACCCCCGGCAAGAGCAGCAACAGCAACCCCGACGGCGATGACTTCGACGGCCGGGACCGCGACGCCGCCGTGCCCAGCCTGCAGGATCACCTCCGCGAACAGCTCTCCAGCATGCGCCTGGCCCCGGCCGATGCGGCCGCGGTGATGGTATTGATCGAATCGCTGACCGACGACGGCTACCTGGCCGACGCGCTCGAGGACATCGCCGAGCAGCTCACCGCCGACGAGGACGATCCGACCGGCGAACGAGACGACCTGCTCGTGCGCTTGCAGTGCGCGCTGCGCTGGCTGCAGAGCATGGAGCCGACGGGCGTCGGCGCCTGCGACCTCGCCGAATGCCTGACCTTGCAGCTGCGCGCCCTGCCGCGCAGCCAGGCGCAAACGGTCGCGATCATCGTCTGCAAGAACCATCTGGAACTGCTGGCACGGCGTGACCTGAAGAAGCTGATGTCCGCGACCGGCGCGGATGAAGAACTGCTGCGCGAGGCGCAATCGCTGATCGTCTCGCTCGAGCCGAAACCGGGCCGGCAGTTCGCCCGCGCCGAAGCCAACATCATCATTCCCGACGTCATCGTCCAGAAGGCCGGGCGAAGCTGGAAGGTGACGCTCAACCCGGACGTGATGCCCAAGCTGCGCATCAACGACCTCTACGCCAACGCCATCCGCCAGCAGCGCGGCCCGGGTTCGCGCAGCGGCCCGGACCCGCTCAACGGCGCCGGCCCGGGGCTGAACTCGCGCCTGCAGGAGGCGCGCTGGTTCATGAAGAACATCCTGCAGCGCTTCGACACCATCCAGCGCGTCTCGCAGGCGATCGTCGAGCGGCAGAAGAACTTCTTCAGCCACGGCGCGATCGCGATGAAGCCGCTGGTGCTGCGCGAGATCGCCGA
>CAXTDH010000639.1:0-2502 GCA_964242405.1 uncultured Rhizobacter sp.
CCCCGATCCCGATCCAGATCCAGATCCAGATGCCGTCATTTCAACGCCTCGATCAGCTTGTCGAGCTTGACCGCGTCGGCGGCGAAGGTGCGAATGCCTTCAGACAGCTTGTCGCTCGCCATCGCGTCCTCGTTCAAGGCGAAGCGGAAGCTCGCCTCGTCGTACTTCATGGCCGGCACGTCGGCATCTTTCGCGCTGGCCGCGTCGAGCGCCTTCGTGATCGGCTCCTCGCTCGCCATCAGCTCGGCGAGCAACTCGGGGCTGATCGTCAACAGGTCGCAACCGGCCAGTGCCCGGATCTGGCCGACGTTGCGAAAGCTCGCGCCCATCACCTCGGTCGGGATGCCGTACTTCTTGTAATAGGTGTAGATCTGCTGCACCGACTTGACGCCCGGATCGTTCGCGCCGGCGTTGGCCAATTCGTCCCACTCGGCGCCGGCCTTCTTTTTGTACCAGTCGTAGATGCGGCCGACGAAGGGCGAGATCAGCTTGGCACCGGCTTCGCCGCAAGCCACCGCCTGGCAGAAGGCGAACAGCAAGGTCAGGTTGCAGTTGATGCCGTCCTGCTGCAGCGCTTTTGCCGCCTGAATACCCTCCCAGGTCGACGCCAGCTTGATCAGGATGCGCTTGCGGTCGATGCCGGCCTCCTCGTACAGGCCGATGATGTGCCGGCCGCGGGCGATGCTGCCCGGCGTGTCGAAGCTCAGCCGCGCATCGACTTCGGTCGACACCCGCCCCGGCACAATCTTCAGGATTTCACGGCCGAAGCGCACCAGCACCTCGTCGACGATGTGGTCGTTCGGCTTGCCCTTGTTCGCCTCGACCGTCTCCTTGAGCAACGGCGCGTAGTCGTTCTTCTGCACCGCCTTGAGGATGAGCGACGGGTTGGTCGTCGCGTCCTGTGGCTTGTACTGGGCGATCTGCCGGAAGTCGCCGCTGTCGGCAACGACGGTGGTGAACTGCTTGATCTGGTCGAGTTGGTTCATGGCGTGCGGCCGGTTGACGTCGAAGGATCCATTAGAACCCGATCGGCAAAGGCCTGTCGAGGACCTGCAGCGATCGATGCTTCGGCCCATAATCGATGAAACAAAGTTACAGCGCGGCGCGTCCCACCTCATGTCCTTCGACCTCGTCTTCTTCGGCGGCACCGGCGACCTCACCTGGCGCAAGCTCATGCCCTCGCTCTTCCAGGCCTACCGGCACGGCAAGCTGCCGGCGAACGGCCGCATTCTGGCCGTGGCACGTGACGAGCAGACCGATGACCAGTACCGTGCCTGGCTCAAGGAGCGTTTCCAGAGCGTCGAAGGCGCCAAGCGGCCGAGCGACGAGGAATTCGCGCGCTTCGCCGAGATGCTGCAGTACCGGCGGATGGACTTGTCGCAGCCCGAGCACTACCTGCGCCTGAAGACCTGGCTGGCCGAGCGCAGTGCCGACACGGTGGTGCTCTATCTCGCGACCAGCCCCTACCTGTTTCCGCAGATCTGCGAGCAGCTCGGCGTTGCCGGGCTGAACGGGCCGCAGATCCGGGTGGTGCTCGAGAAGCCGCTCGGCCATGATCTCGCGAGCGCCCAGGAGATCAACCGCGTCGTGCGCTCCGTCTTTCGCGAAGAGCAGGCGTTTCGCATCGACCACTACCTCGGCAAGCCGTCGGTGCAGAACCTGATGGCGCTGCGCTTCGGCAACGTGCTGTTCGAGCCGCTCTGGCGCCGCGAGAGCATCGCCAACGTGCAGATCACGATCGCCGAGGACATCGGTGTCGGCACTCGGGGCGCCTTCTACGACAACACCGGCGCATTGCGCGACATGGTCCAGAACCATGCGCTGCAGCTGCTGACGATGGTCGCGATGGAGCCGCCCTCGCGCAACGACGCCGACGCCATCCGCGACGAGAAGCTGAAGGTGCTGCGATCGCTGAAAGCCTTCACCGATGAGAGCGTCGCCCGCGACGTGGTCCGCGGCCAGTACCGCAGCGGCCATGCACAGGGCGGCAAGGCGCTCGGCTATCTCGAGGAGGCGAAAGTGCCGGCGGCGAGCCGCTGCGAAACCTTCGTCGCCATCCGCACCGAGGTGCAGAACTGGCGCTGGGCGGGCGTGCCCTTCTACCTGCGCACCGGCAAGCGCCTGGCGGCCAGCGACGCCCAGATCGTCGTCAACTTTCGGGCGACGCCGCATGCGATCTTTCCGGTGACCCAGGCGCCCAACAAGCTCGTCATCAAGCTGCAGCCCGAGGACGGCCTGGAGCTGCACCTGCTCGCCGCCAAGGGCACCGGCCACAGCGACACCCTGGCGCCGGTGTCGCTCGACCTCGATTTCGACAAGGCCTTTGCCGAGAACCGGGTCGGCGCCTACGAGCGCTTGTTGCTCGACGCGATCGCCGGGCGGCTGAACCTGTTCGTGCGCAGCGACGAGCAGGAGCAGGCCTGGCGCTGGGTCGAGCCGATCCTGGAAGCGTGGCAGGCGGAGGATGCCGTGCCGCGGCCGTACACCGCCGGCGCGTGGGGA
>CAXTDH010000640.1:0-2501 GCA_964242405.1 uncultured Rhizobacter sp.
GCGGCTTCTACGCACAGCACCCGGGCCTGGTCAAGACGCTCGGCAGCGCGGCATTGACGATCGCCCTGGCCAAGATGGCCGAGCACCAGCGGGGCGGCTGAAGCACCTGGCGGCCGAGTCGGCCGGGTCGGCGGCCTGCCCTCCTGCCCGTGCCGATCCGCGCTGATCACTCAGCGCGGCATCGTATCGAGGATGCGGGCCGCCAGGGCCTCGTAGTCACCGCCGAAATGATGGCCACCGGCGAGCGGCAAGGGCCGGGCATGACGCGGGCTCAACTCCGGGCAGAGCGAGTCGCGTTCGTCCGCGCCGTAGACGCAGAGCGTCGTGGCCGCGACCAGCTTCTTCGCCTCGGGCGCGATCGGGCGGTCGCCGCTCGGGCCGATCCAGTTCGTCACGTGGAATTCGAACGACGCCTTCTGGCCCGGGCCGAGCAGCACGGTCGATCGAATGCTCGCCCGGGTGGCAGCCGGCAGGCGGTTGATCGCGAACGGCAGCACGTCGGCGCCTTGTGAATAGCCGATGAGCACGACTTCGCTGCGCTTCCAGCGGGCGGCGTAGTAGCGAATGATGCGGTCGAGGTCGGCCGCCAGGCCGTCGGGCGTGCGGGCGCTCCAGAAATAGCGCAGTGAATCGAAGCCGGCGACGGGAATGCCCTGCGCCGCGAAAGCCGCAGCCAAGCCCTTGTCGATACCGGCCCAACCGCCGTCGCCGGACAACATCACGGCGAAACGCCTGCTCGAGCGGCCGCTCGCCGGCACCTCGACGATCGGCAGATCAGCGAGTTGGGCAGGCGGCGGCCCTAGCGAGACCTGTCGGGTCGCCAGCCGGGCGTAAGCATTCGCGAACGCCGTGGCGCTGTCGGCGGTCGTGGTCGTGCCGGCAGCCGCAGCAGTGGTTGCAGAAGAAGCGACGGATGCGGTGGTCGCGGCGGAAGCGGCGGTTGCAGCAGCTGTCGCTTTCGTGGCGCTGGGCGCCGGCGGGCCTGCCCACACGGCCTGGGGCACCTGCTGCACGAAGGCCTGGGCGGCGGCCGGCGTACAGGGGTTAGCGGCATCCGGCGAGGCGGTGGGCGTTGCTGCGAGTGCCACCCACGGCGCCGTCAGCGCCTCGGCCGGCTGCAGGTCGAAGCCGGCGGTCGTGCTCGTGCTCGTGCTCGTGCTCGTGCTCGTGCTCGTGCTCGTGCTCGTGCTCGTGCCGGTGCCGGTGCCAGAACCGGTCCCGGCCCCGATGTCGGCACCTGCTCGCCAGCGCAGCGCGTTGCCGGCGCACAGCGGCGTCCTCTGCACGAGGCGTGGGCAGAAGCCGACCGAGAGCGCCGACGCGAAAGTCCCGGCGGGCGCCTGGGCGAGAAGCGCATAGGCGAGCACCGCGCCATGGCCCGATCCGGCGACGATCGGCGAAAGATAGCCGGGAAGCTGGTCGAAGGCCTGGACATGGCGGGCCAGGTTCTCGAGCGCGCCGCCGCCGTAGGTGCACTTGCCGTCCTGGGCGACGAGCTTGCGGTAGAACGGGCTCCACGGGATGACCGCGACCATCGCACCGGCCGCCAGCATCGTCTGCACCCGCTGCCGGTCATCGGCGGTCAAGCCGTCGCCGGTCGCGAGCCATTCGACGAACTGATTGATCGGCACCGTCGGCCGGTACACCTGGACGCCGGTGAACAGGCCGTGGTCGACCGCCTGCGGCACGGGCAGCGGCGCCGGCAGCAGTGCGGGCTGCGGTGCCGGCAGTGCGGGCTGCGGTGCCGGCAGCGGTGCGGCCGCCACGGTGCGGGAGCCGCAGGCCAGCGCAGCAACGGTCGCGATGAACGCGGAGTACGCGAGCAACCGTCGCCGCATCGACATCGTCGTCATCGGCTCACCGCCGCCCTGGCGCCCCCGCCGATCAGCGTGGCCACGTCGGCCAGCACGAAAAGCGGCACCAGCCCGCTCGGGGCAGCGAGGTAACGCGCCTCCCAGACCGGCTCGAACTTGTCCTTGAAACTGTAGAGGCCACGGAAGTTGTAGAAGCGTTCGCCATGTTCGAAAAGCAGCCGCCCGAGCCGCTGCCAGCGTGGTGCGCGACGCCGCTCGGCCATGCCGGCCATCGGCGACATGCCGAGGCCGAAGCGCTGGAAACCCTGGGCCTGCAGGTGCAGCATGATCTTCGCGAACAGGAAATCCATGGTGCCAGGGGGCGAATCGGGCAGGTAGCGCATCAAGTCGACGCTCGCTTCCTCCTTGAGGTCGGTCGTCAGCAGGTTGGCGAAGGCGATGATCCGGCCGTCCCGGCGGACGACGGCGATCGGCAGCCGCTGCAGATAGGCCGCGTCGAATCGGCCGACCGAGAAGCGTTTTTCGCGGCTTCGCTGCTGGGCGAGCCAGGCGTCCGACACCGACCGGAGCGCCGCCAACTCGTCGCCGACCCGGTCGGGGCCCAGCACCTCGAAGCGCAGCCCTTCACGCTCGCCACGGTTCACGCACGAGCGCAGGTTGGCGCGCTTCGCGCCCTTCGGGTTGAAG
>CAXTDH010000641.1:0-2497 GCA_964242405.1 uncultured Rhizobacter sp.
CGAACATGAAGCCGTAGCAGGCGCGCAGGTTGGCGAACTTCTGCCAACGGTCGCCCGGCATCTTCGTCAGCATCGAGCCTTTGCCGTGCACGACCTCGTCATGGGAAAGCGGCAGCACGAAGTTCTCGTCGAAGGCGTAGACGAGACTGAAGCGGATCTGACCGTGGTGGTGGCGGCGGTGCACCGGGTCGTGCGCGAGGTAGGCGAGCGTGTCGTGCATCCAGCCCATGTTCCATTTGTAGTGGAAGCCGAGGCCGCCGACGTTGACCGGGCGTGACACGGATGGGAAGGCGGTCGACTCTTCCGCGACCGTGATCGCCTGCGGCCGTTCCACGCCGACGGTCTCGTTGACGCGCCGCAGGAAGTCGATCGCCTCCAGGTTCTCGCGGCCGCCGTGCCGGTTGGGCACCCACTCGCCGGCCTTGCGGCTGTAGTCGCGGTAGAGCATCGAGGCGACGGCGTCGACCCGCAGGCCGTCGACGTCGTAGCGCTCCAGCCAAAAGAGGGCGTTGGCGACCAGGAAGTTCGACACCTCGTGGCGGCCGACGTTGTAGATGAGGGTGTTCCAGTCGGGGTGGAAGCCTTCGCGCGGGTCCGCGTACTCGTAGAGGTGCGTGCCGTCGAACTCGACCAAGCCATGCGCGTCGGACGGGAAGTGCGCCGGCACCCAGTCGAGCAGCACCCCGAGGCCGTCGGCGTGGCACCGGTCGACGAAGCGCCGGAAGCCGGCGGCGTCACCGAACCGGGCGGTCGGTGCGTAGAGCCCGATCGGCTGGTAGCCCCAGGAGGCGTCGAGCGGATGTTCGCTCACGGGCATCAGTTCGAGGTGGCTGAAGCCCATGTCGGTGGCGTAGGGCACCAGCGAGTCCGCGAGCTCGTCCCAGGTCAGGAAGCGGTTGCCCTGCTCGGGCTTGCGTCGCCAGGAGCCGAGGTGGACTTCATAGATGCTGACCGGCGCATCGAGCGCGTTGGCGCGGCGACGCTCCTGTGAAGGCGCTGCCACGGCCGGCATCCGGGCGACGATGCTCGCCGTCGCCGGCCGGTACTCCGATTGCAGGGCGTACGGGTCGGCCTTGTCCGGCAGCAGCCGCCCGTCGCGTGCCCGGATGCGGAACTTGTAGCGTGCGCCCTGGCCGACGCCGGGGATGAAGATTTCCCAGACGCCGCATTCCCGGCGAAGGCGCATCGGGTGGCGGCGCGCGTCCCAGCCGTTGAAATCGCCGATCACGCTCACCTGCGAGGCGTTCGGCGCCCAGACGGCGAAGCTGGTGCCGGCCGCGCTTTCGAAGCTGCGCTGGCGCGCGCCCAGCACCTCGCAGGGCCGAAGGTGCGAGCCCTCGCCGAGCAGCCAGACATCGAGCTCGCCGAGCACCGGCGGGAAGCGGAACGCATCGTCGACGATGCTCGAATTGCCGCCCGCCCAGCGCACCTGCAGCCGATAGTCGGGCCGCTCGGTGCAGTCGAGCCGCCCCTCGAAGAAGCCATCGGCATGGCGTTGCTGCAGCGAGCCGAGCAATTCGCCGCTGCTCGCCGCCAGCACCGCGACCTGCGTGGCCCCCGGGAGCATCGCCCGCAGCCATAGCCGGCCGTCGCTGCCGGCGTGCACGCCGAGCACCGAGAACGGGTCGCCGTGCGCGGCCTGGCAGATTCGTTCGACCGTGCCGTCGTCGACCCGGCTCATCGAGCGGCCGACCTCCCCGGCTGCGGCTCGATCTGCCAGATCTGGCGGGCGTACTCGCCGATGGTGCGGTCCGACGAGAACACGCCCATCCCGGCGACGTTCGTGATGGCGCGTTCGGCCCATAGCTCAGGGTCGCGGAACAGCGCGTCGACCCGGTGTTGCGCGGCCACGTACGCTTCATAGTCGGCGAGCAGGAGGTAGTGGTCGCCGCCCCAGAGCAGCGAATCGACCAGGCCCCGATAGCGGCCCGGCTCGTCGGCCGAGAAGGTGCCGCCGGCGATCATGTCGAGCACCGGTTTCAAGCCGGCGACGCTCTCGTAGTAGCGCATCGGCTGGTAGCCCGCCACCCGCATCGCCTGCACTTCGGGCGTCTTCAGGCCGAAGATGAAGATGTTGTCGTCGCCCACCGCTTCGCGGATCTCGATGTTGGCGCCGTCGTCGGTGCCGATGGTGAGCGCGCCGTTGAGCGCCAGCTTCATGTTGCCGGTGCCCGAGGCCTCGGTGCCGGCGGTCGAAATCTGCTCGGACAGGTCGGCGCCCGGCATGATGGTCTCGGCGACCGAGACGCCGTAGTTCGGCACGAACACCACCTTCAACCGGTCGCCAATGCGCGGGTCGTGGTTGACGACCGCGCCGACATCGTGGATCAGGCGGATGATGTTCTTGGCCGTCAGGTAGCTCGACGCCGCCTTGCCCGCGAAGATGACGGTGCGCGGCGCCCAGTCGGCCTCGGGGTTGGCCAGAATCTCCTGGTAGCGCGTCACCGCGTGCAGCACGTTGAGCAGCTGCCGCTTGTATTCGTGGATGCGCTTGACC
>CAXTDH010000642.1:0-2486 GCA_964242405.1 uncultured Rhizobacter sp.
CGTCGAGCATCAAGGAGCGCTCGGCCAGGCGTGACAGCATCGCCTGGCGCGCCGGCAATGCAGCGGCGCCGGCGCCCGCGACACCGCCCGCCGGGTCGGCCGGCAGGGCCAGCGACGCGCCGATGAACAGCGTCGCCGCGAGCCCGGCGGTGAGCCAGGCGCGCCGACCGGCCCGAAGCCGCGGCCTGGCGCCGGCCTGCCGAGTGTCGCGATTGGGCGTCAACGTCTGTCTCCCGTCTTGTTTATACGGCGATGGTCGATCCAGGGCCGGGCGACGTCAACGTTCGTCGGGCGCCGGTGCACTGGATGAACGAGCGAGGCGACGCCCGGCATCGTGCAGCGCGGGGGTTCGAGACATTTCACTCGGCCGAGCCGCGGCCGATCGATGCAGATCCCCCCCGAGTCTGCGCTGTCGACGACCGGACGGCTCGATAATCGACGTTGCCAACGACGCGACCGGCTCCCTGAAGTGCCCGGAGATCGCCCGCCCGGCGCCATCTGAAGGGAGGCTGCGTTGCAAAGACCACGAACCTGCAGGAGCCGCGGACCCTCCCGAAAAGCGCCGAAGAGCCGCCACGCGCCATGAACCGGCTGGTCGACCTGCCTGAGCGGGTCGCACGCTGTTGGGAGGGCCGCGGCGAACGTCTGCTCGAAAACTCGGTGTGCCTGGAATGTTGCACCCGTCTGGTCGCCGCCGAGATCGGTTGCGGGCGGGCCGGCGTCTGGCAGTTCGTCGAGGCGGCCGAGGGCGGTCGGGCGCTGAAGTGCCTGGCCCTGTACGACGCCGAGAGCGACGCGATGGTGAACGTGCCCGATTCACATGCCGTCGGCGCCTACTTCCTGGCGATCGAGCAGACCGGCTACATCAACGCCGCCGACGCCAGCAGCCACTTCGCCACGAGCGACCTGTTCGCCGATCGCCTCTCGGCGCGGCGGATTCGTTCGTTGCTCGCGGCATCGCTCAGCTTTGGTGGGCAGGTGCGCGGCGCCTTCACCTGCACCGAGGTCGACCGCCAGGTCGAATGGTCGCCAGGCCAGGTCGGCGTGCTGCGCCAAGTCGCGGCACGGGTCGCGCAGGCCCTGTTCGGCGATTCGACCCGCGCCGGAGGCGCCTCCGGCTGAGCCCGCGCCGCCGGTTCGAAAGGGCAGCCGACACGCCGGCGATTCGGAGTTGCGAAGACTGTCAAACTCGAGGCTGGCGACCGATCCGGGTCGCCTGTCGAGCCGGAGCCCTGAAGTGGAAGAAGTCGAGAAGTTGCCCCAGGACGTCCGGGAAAGCGCCCTGGCGCCTGCCCAGGACACCCTGCTCGACGCGCCGCTGGCCAGCCGCGCGCCGCCGCTCGACTCGCTCACCCAGGGCTTGCTCGTCCTCCTGCCCGAACTGAAGCTGACGATCGGCCTGGTGACGGCCGCGGTGCTGATCGCCGGCCTCTACTTCGGTCGCGACATCCTGGTGCCGCTGGCGCTGGCGGTGTTTCTCGGCTTCGTCCTCGACCCGCTGGTGGTCCGGCTCAAACGCCTGGGCATGCCGCGAACGCCGGCGGTGGTGGTCGTGACGCTGTCGGCGCTCGCCCTGATCGGGCTCGGCGGCGTCTTCATGACCAACCAGATCAGCACCCTCAGCGCCCGGCTGCCCACTTACCAGAACAACATCGCCGACAAGCTGCGCGGCTTGCGCCAGGATGTCGACCGGCCCGGCATGTTCGACGGCGTCGCCGAGACGCTCGAAACCTTCCGGCGAGAAATCAATGTCAACAGCAGCGCCAGCGCACCGACGGCCGTGCCTCGCCAGGCCGGTGCCGCATCGGGCGCCGACCTGCCGCCGCGCCATGTGCTCATCGAGGAAACGCCGCTCTCGCCGATCGAACAGGCGGCGCGGCTGATCAAGCTCGGTAGCGGCCCGCTCGCGACCACCGGCATCGTCTTGGTCTTCGTCGTCCTGATCCTGCTCGACCGCCTCGACCTGCGCGACCGGATGCTGCGGCTCTGGGGCGGCAGCCTTCAGCGCTCGACCGACGCCATGGACGAAGCCGGCGCGCGCATCAGCAAGTACCTGATCATGCAGCTGGTGGTGAACGCGAGCTTCGGCCTGCCGCTCGCCATCGGCCTCTGGCTGATCGGCGTGCCCGGCGCCTGGCTCTGGGGCGCGACAGCGACCATCGCGCGCTTCGTGCCCTATGTCGGGCCGATGTTGTCGGCGGTGTTCCCGCTGGCGCTCGCCTTCGCCATCGACCCGGGCTGGCACATGGTGCTCTGGACGCTCGGCCTGATCGCCGTGCTGCAGCTGATCGGCAGCTACCTGATCGCGCCCTGGCTGTACGGTGCCAGCACCGGTTTGTCGGCGATCTCGCTGATGACCTCGGCGATCTTCTGGACGGCGCTCTGGGGCCCCGTCGGCCTGGTGATGTCGACGCCGCTCACCGTCTGCCTTCTGGTGATCGGCCGCTACCTGCCGCGGCTGCAGTTCCTCGACGTGCTGCTCGGCA
>CAXTDH010000643.1:0-2485 GCA_964242405.1 uncultured Rhizobacter sp.
TGGCGCTGATGCTCACCGGCAACGACCTCGGCGTGATCGGCATCATCGGCATCATTCTCCTGATCGGCATCGTCAAGAAGAACGCGATCATGATGATCGACTTCGCGATCGACGCCGAGCGGCTCGAGGGCAAGTCGGCGCGCGAGGCGATCCACCAGGCGGCACTGCTGCGGTTCCGGCCGATCCTGATGACGACGTTGGCTGCGCTGTTCGCGGCGGTGCCGTTGATGCTGAGCTTCGGGGAGGGGGCGGAGCTGCGAAGGCCGTTGGGGTTGGCGATCTTCGGCGGGTTGATCGTGAGCCAGTTGTTGACGCTGTACACGACGCCGGTGATCTATCTGGGGTTCGATCGGTTGGGGCGGCGGTTGCGGGGGACTCCTGCGGCGAGCGCGAGCGGCGTCCTCGCGGGGGACCGACCGGCGTACCCGCCGGGCGGGGGGCTGTCATAAACCTCTCCGCCCCCTTCGTCCGCCGCCCGATCGGCACGGTCCTGCTGACCATCGGCGTCGCCCTGGCCGGCATCGGCGCCTTCTTCGGCTTGCCCGTTTCGCCCCTGCCGGCGATCGACTTCCCCGTCATCTCGGTCAGCGCCAACATCCCCGGCGCGAGCCCGGAGACGATGGCGAGCAGCGTCGCGACGCCGCTCGAACGCCACCTCGGCACGATCGCCGGCGTCAACGAGATGACCTCGTCGAGCTCGACCGGCTCGACCCGGATCACCTTGCAGTTCGACCTGAGCCGCAACATCGACGGCGCCGCCCGCGAAGTGCAGGCGGCGATCAACGCCAGCCGCGTCGACCTGCCGGCCACCTTGCGCAGCAACCCGACCTACCGCAAGGTGAACCCGGCGGCCGCGCCGGTCATCATCCTGGCGCTGACCTCGAAGACGAAGACGCCGGGGCAGATCTACGAATCCGTCTCCAACCTCGTCAGCCAGCGGATCTCGCAGGTCGACGGCGTCGGTGATGTCGAGATCGGCGGCGGTTCGCTGCCGGCGGTGCGGGTCGAGTTGCTGCCCTTCGCGCTGAACCGTTACGGCATCAGCACCGAGGACGTGCGCGCCGCCATTCAGGCCTCGAACGCCAACCGGCCCAAGGGCATCCTCCAGGGCAGCGCCCAGCGGCTGCAAATCTACACCCAGACGCCGGCCCTGCGCGCCAGCGACTACGCGCCCATGGTCGTCGCCTGGCGTAACGGTTCGGCCGTTCGCCTGCAGGACGTCGCCCAGGTCATCGACAGCGTCGAGGACACCCGCACCCGCGGCCTTTTCAACGGCCGGCCGGCGATCGTCGTCCTGATCACACGGCAGCCGGCCGCCAACGTCATCGCGACCGTCGACGGCGTTCGGGCGCTCTTGCCGGCGCTCCGGGCCGAACTGCCGGCCGATGTCGAATTGAACGTCGCCAACGACAGCACCACGTCGATCCGCTCGTCGCTGCGCGAGGTCGAGCTGACGCTGCTGATCTCGGTGGTGCTGGTGGTGCTGGTGGTGAGCGCCTTCCTGCGCAGCTGGCGGGCGACGCTGGTGCCGGCGGCGGCGACCGTCGTGGCGCTGCTCGGCACCTTCGGCGCGATGTGGCTGCTCGGCTTCTCGCTCAACAACCTGAGCCTGATGGCGCTCACGGTCGCGACCGGCTTCGTCGTCGACGACGCCATCGTCGTGCTCGAGAACACCGCCCGCCACATCGAGGCCGGCATGACGCGGATGCAGGCGGCGCTGCTCGGTGCCCGCGAAGTCGGCTTCACGGTGCTCTCGATCAGCGTCTCGCTGGTGGCGGTGTTCATCCCGCTGCTCTTCATGGGCGGGCAGGCCGGTCGGCTGTTCCGCGAGTTCGCGGTGACGCTCTCCGCGGCGGTGATGATCTCGCTCGTCATCTCGCTCACCACCACGCCGATGATGTGCGCCTGGCTGCTCGAGCCGGGCGGCGAGGCGGCGGGCACGCGTCGGCCCGGCCGAATCGCCCGTGGCGCGGAGCGGGGCTACCAGTGGCTGCTGCGCAGCTACGAGGTCTCGCTCGACTGGGCACTCGCCAGCAAGGCGCTGGTGATGCTGTCGCTGCTCGTCGTGATCGGCCTGAACGTCTACCTCTTCAAGGCCGCGCCCAAGGGCTTCTTCCCGCAGCAGGACAGCGGCCAGCTCGGCGCCGGGCTGCGTGCCGACCAGAGCATCTCGTCCGAGGAGATGGGCCGGAAGCTCCAAGCGGTGGTCGACACCGTCCATGCCGAGCCGGCGGTCGACACGGTGGTCGGCTTCACCGGGGGCGGCCGCGGTGGTGGCGGCTTCATGTTCGTCAACCTGAAACCGGTCGGCCAGCGCAACGAGAGCGGCAACGCCGTCATCGCCCGGCTGCGGCCGCAACTCGCCAGGATCACCGGCCTGCAGGTCTTTCTCGGCACGGTGCAGGACGTGCGCTCCGGCGGCCGGCAGAGCAACTCCACCTATCAATACACCCTCCGGAGCGACAGCCTCTCCAACCTCAAGACC
>CAXTDH010000644.1:0-2481 GCA_964242405.1 uncultured Rhizobacter sp.
CGCGCCCGAGCCGCCAGTCGGCCGCGACGGCGAATGCCTGGCGGTTGCCGGTGCTGCCCCGCACCCACGAGTCGAGCCGCGCCGCTGCCGCGTTCAGGCGCACGCCCAAGGCCGCATCGACGCCGAAACGCTGGCTGATGTCCACCGCGCCGGTGACGCTGCCCGGTTGGCGCCACTCGAGCGACGCGGCATGCAGCGGCGCATCGAGCGGCCGCTTGACGACGTAATTGACTCGGCCGCCAGGCGTGCTGGTCCCCGCCTGCAGGCCGCTGATGCCCTTGAGGATCTCGATGGCGCCCTTGTTGTCGAGCGGGATGGCGGTCTCGGCGTTGATCGGCAAGCCGTCGCGCCTGAAGTTGAAGCGGTTGTCGAGGACGAAGCCGCGCACGGTCAGGAAGTCGAAGTAGCCGACGGCGTTGTAGGCGTCGCTGACGGCGGGGTCGGTTGCCGTGACGTCCGCCAGTCGGGCGATGCCGAAATCCTTGAATTGCTCGGCGTTCAGCACGCTGGCCTGCAGCGGGGTGTCGGCAAGGGGCAGGTCGCCCCAGCCGGAAATGCTCGCGACCGGTGCGACGCGGCCAGTCACGGTCACGATGTCGAGCCGGGCCGCAGCGCCGGCGCCGGCGCCTGGACGCGACGACGACGATGACGACACGGCGTTCGCAGCTCCGTCCGGCACTTGCGCCCAGGCTGTGGCAACGACCGTCCAAGCCGCCGTGGCGACTGCGCAGCGATGCCAACGGCACCGCTGCGTCGGACCGGCGGATCGCGCCGAACGCGCAGGAGCGACGGCTGAAAAAGCGAAGCGCGCGGAGGATCCGGTCGAACGTCCACAGCCAACGGTCGAACCGGCACGCGCATGTGGGCCGGAGAGGGCAAAAGGGGAGTGTGTATCAGTGCGTGCCATCGTGGATCCGGTCGATGGCAGGTCGGCGGACCCGTGGCGAGCACCGGCGATGACGGTGCATCGCCCTCTACGGCCATGCTTCCCTGCGCGAGGATTACCTCAATCAGGTTCAAAGGGACTTTCTCAGTCGCCGGTCGAAGGCAAACGCTTCGACCGGACAACACCCCTAGCGAATGCGGACCCCACGAAGGGGCACCGCGAGACGATTATGTCACCTGCTGGGCAGGTCGATCACTCGCCCAGCAGGCTGCGCAGGCGCGGGCTGGTGGTGGTGTACTCGAGCGGCATCGGCGTGCCCGGGAACAGCCGCGCCGCCGCCCCGTACGCCGCGAGCGTCGCCTCGTGGAAGCCGCAGACGATGAGCTTCTTCTTGCCCGGGTACGTGTTGATGTCGCCGACGGCGAAGATGCCGGGCACATCGGTCTCGAAGGTCGCGGTGTCGACGACGACCTGCTTGCGTGCCATCGCCAGCCCCCAATTTGCGATCGGCCCGAGCTTCGGGCTGAGGCCGGTCAAGGCGATGATGGCGTCCAGCGGCAAGGTGCGCTTCGAGCCGTCGGGCAAGGCGACTTCCAACCCGGCGAGCCGGTCGTCGCCGTCGATCACCGCCACGACCGGCTGTGCGGCGACGAATGCCAGGCTGCCGCGCTGTCGCAGCGCAGCGATTCGCGCCAGCGTCTCGGGCGCGGCCTTGAACTCGTCGCGACGGTGCATCAAGGTCACCGACGCGGCGGCGCCGGGCTGGCTGAGGGCAATGGCGGTCTGCAACGCCTCCTCGCCGTCGCCGACGACCAGCACCCGTCGACCGTTGAACGGTGCGGCGTTGTCGAAGTCGTAGAAGACCTGGTGCCGCTCGAAGCGGGCCAGCCCTTCCGCCTTCAACCGACGGGGCTGGAACGAACCGACGCCGCCGGCGATGACGACGACACGGGCGAGGAATCGTTCAGCCGTAGACGTCCCGACCCAGAACCGACCGTCCGACTGGCGCTCGATGGTGTCGACCACCCGGTCGAGGTGAAACCGGGTCGCGAAGGGCCCGATCTGCTGCTGCAACCGGTCGATCAGCTCGCGGCCGGTGCAGCGCGGGGTGCCGGGGATGTCGAAGATCGGCTTGTCGGCGTAGAGCAGGGCACATTGGCCGCCGACGGCCGGAAGCGAATCGACCACCTCGGCACGAATGCCGAGCAGGCCGAGCTCGAAGACCTGGAACAGCCCGACCGGCCCGGCGCCGATGACGACCGCGTCGGTCTCGATCGGCTCCGCCGGCTGGACCGCTCCGCTGTCAGCGACCGCCTCTGTCAGAGACTCGACCGCGCCGTTCAGCGGATCAACTCCGGCAGCTTGCCCGTCCGGTCCTTCCAGTCGTCGGCATCCGGCTGGGGCGCCTTGCGCTTGGTGATGCTGGGCCAACCCTTGGCCAGATCCGCGTTGAGCTGGATCATGTGCTGCTGGTCGCCGGGAACATCCTCCTCCGGCACGATCGCGTTCACCGGGCACTCGGGGATGCAGACGGCGCAGTCGATGCACTCGTCCGGGTCGATCGTCAGGAAGTTCGGGCCCTCGCGGAAGCAATC
>CAXTDH010000645.1:0-2479 GCA_964242405.1 uncultured Rhizobacter sp.
CGTACTGGCTCATGCCGAGCGTGTTCGGCAGCTCGACCCACTCGACCGCGTCGACGTAGACGGCCAGGTACCAGGCGTGCACCTGTGTCGGCTCGACGCCGAGCAGCAGCGCGTAGAGCCCCATCACCATCAAACGCTGGATGTGATGGGCATAGCCGTGGGTCAGCGTCTGGACCAGCGTGTCGCGCAGGCAGGCCATGTCGGTGGCGCCCGTCCAGTACCAGGGCGGCAGGTCCTCATGGGCTTCGAGGGCGTTGCGCTCGAGGTAATCCGGCATCTGCGTCCAGTAGACGCCGCGAACGTATTCCCGCCAACCGAGGATCTGGCGGATGAAGCCTTCGACGCTGGCCAGCGGCGCCGCGCCTTGCCGCCAGGCCGCCTCGGCCGCATCGACGACTTCACGCGCGGTCAACAGCTTCAAGTTGAGGGCAGCCGACAGCTGCGAGTGCCAGAGCCAGGCCTCGCCCTGCCACATCGCATCCTGGTAGCGGCCGAAGCTGGGCAACCGCTGCAGGATGAAGGCGGCGAGCGCCTGCAACGCCTGTTCGCGATTCACTGGCCAGGCGAATTCAGCGAGCGAACCGGGGTGGGCGGCGTAGCGGTGTTCGACGACTGCGAGCACCTCGCGGGTCAGCTCGTCCGGGGCGAAGCGCAGCGGCTCGGGCATGCCCGCCGGCCCGTTGCGACCGAAGGACGCGCGGTTTTCGGTGTCGAAATTCCAACGGCCGCCGGCGGGTTTGTCGCCGTCCATCAGAACCGCGTGGCGCTGCCGCATCTCGCGGTAGAAGAACTCCATCCGCAGCGATCGGTGGCGGCCGAGGTGGTCGGCAAAGTCGCGGACCGTGCCGTAGAAGTGGCGGTCATCGCGCACCTCGAGTACCAGGCCGGTGTGCCGCGCGACCGCCCGTAGCGACTGCAGCACCCGCCAGTCGCCCGGCGCCGTCATGATCAGGCGCTCAGGGGCGAGGCGGCCGATCGCGCCTTTCAGGGCGGCCGCCAGGCTGTCCGACGGTTGTTCCGGGCCTGCCTCCTCGAGACGCCGGTAGTCGAGCGGCCGGCCGAGCGCCTGCAGCGCGTTCGCGAAGTGCCGCATCGCCGCCAGGAACAGGGCGATGCGCGGCTTGGTCGACCAGACATGCGTCGACTCTTCCGTCGCCTCCGCCATCCAGACACAATCCTGCACCGGATCGAAGCCGTCGAACGCCGAGGCGTCGAGATCGAGTTGATCGCCCAGGACGATGACGAGGGCGCGCAGGCGAGTGGCGCGTGGCGGCGGCTGCGGCGATGCTGATGAGGTTCCGTTCAGCGGTAAAACTGGGGTCATCGGATGGCCGCCCGCACCCGCCGCCGCCGCCGGAATAGGCCTGCGCGGCGACGTGGTTCCGGCTGACGCGGCAGGTACAACGATTGCCATATCCTGCCAGCACTTTGGTTCCTGGAGATTCTCCCTATGCTTAACCCATCCCTTCGTCATAGCTCGATCGCCGCCGCCCTGGTATTGCTGGCCGGGGTCGCCAGTGCTCAAGGAAGCGGCACCCCGGGCACCGCCGCAATCCACGGCGCGACGAATTCGATGATCCACAACGTCGCCATGTCCAGCGACAAGCAGGTCGCCCGTGTCGACGCGGCCTTCATGAAGCAGGCGGCGCAGAACAACAGCACCGAGATCGAAGCCAGCAAGCTCGCGCTGACCAAGGCCAGCAGTGCCGAGGTCAAGGCCTTCGCGCAGCAGATGATTGACGACCACACCAAGACCGGCGAGGAAATGAAGGCGCTCGCTACTTCCAAGGGCGTGGAGGTGGCCGACAAGCCGTCGATGGCGCAGGCCGCCAAAATCAAGATGCTGAGCGCGATGAGCGGCACGAACTTCGACAAGCACTACGCGGAGATCGTCGGTGTCGCTGCCCACAAGGACACGGTCAAGTTGTTCCAGAAGGAATCGGCGAACGGCAAGGATGCCGACGTCAAGGCCTGGGCGACCAAGACGCTGCCCGCGCTGCAGCATCATCTCGAGATGGCGCAGGGCCTGAAGTCGAACACCGCCAGCAAGGCATGAACCCCCACCCGCGGCCGAAGGGTCAGGCGGTACCTGACGAAGAATCCCCGGCGCCACTGCCGGCCGGTGTCGACAAGGGCAGCGACGACGGCCTGCTCGATTCGATCGGCAAGGCGATCACCGCCCCGGTTGAAGGCGCAGCCGAACCGGAGGAGCTGCCCGCCGACCCGAACAAGCCGCCGGCAACATCAGGCTGACCGGCCTGCCCTTCTGCCATGATCACCCGAACCTGGAGATGACGACATGAACGACGACTCACTTTCCAAATTGGCCGGCGCTGGCGCCGACGCCGCGCAATCACTCGCCTCTGACATCGATCCCCGTTTCGACCCGGCCGCGTCCGGCGTCGAGAGCGATGCGGTCGAGCAGGCCCAGAAGTCCGCCCAGCAGCAGCTCGACGAGATGGCTGCCGCCTGCAGTGCC
>CAXTDH010000646.1:0-2457 GCA_964242405.1 uncultured Rhizobacter sp.
GCTGCTCGTTGTAGCTTGCCCAACGGATCGCCGCAGACGCAGCCGGCGATGGGCCGATCGACGCCTGGGCGGTAATCGATGTGCTCGACGTCCTGGTCGACCGCTCGCTGGTCGCGGTGCTGCCGGGCGAGGACAGCGCCAGCCCGCGCTACCGCCTGCTCGAGTCGCCGAAGGCGCTCGCGGCGGAGCGGCTGGCCGCGGCAGGGGAGGTCGAGGCGACGCAGCTGCGCCTGGCGAAGGCAATCGCAGGCTTGTTTTCCGAAGCCTGGGACGCGTACGTTGGCAACGAGATCACCATCAGCCACTTGCGCCACTCGCTCGCAGGTGATTGCGACAACGCGCGTGCCGCGATCGCCTTCGGGCACTGCACGGCATCCTTGCGATTGCAGATTTCCGCGCACCTCCAACGCGTGATACCGCGTACCTCGCTCGCCGAGCGATTCGCACTCGCCGATTCCTGCGAAAGCCTGCTCGAGGCCGAGCCCTCGCTTGAACTCCGCGTGCTCGGTTGGCTTTCCACGGCATGGACGGGTGTCAGCTCGCGGCGCCCGGGGAGCCGCGCTGCCGCCGAACGCGCCGTCGGACTGGCCCGGGAGCACGAGCGTCAAGCGGGGGACTGCAAGCCGCTCCACACAGCGCTCGGTGTGTTGGCATTTGCGATGGCGTTGAACCGGGAGTTGCCATCCGCCGGCAGTGCATTGGCCGAAATGCAGGCCATCGAAGCCGCTCGATGCAGGCCGATGTGCCCCGCCTGGCGCACCGACGCCGAGATGATCGTCGCGGGCCTGCGTGGTGACTATGCGGAACGCTTGCGCCTCGCACGCGAGCGTGTTGCCCGGTCGAGCGACTCACCTGATGAAACGGCCATCAACATGTCCAACTTGATCGATTGCGAACTCGCGGCCGGCCAGACGCACGCCGCCGTCGCAACCGGTCGTCGCCTGGTGGCCATGCTGTTGTCGACCCGCGACGAATACGACCTGACGCTGGCCCGGCAAAACCTCTGTGTCGCGTTGCTGACACTCGACGCCTGTGCGGAGGCGCGTCCGGTGGCTGCAGCCGGTTGGTCCCAGGCAATGCGTTTCGGCATGCAGGGAGAATGGGCGGACTGCCTTGCCTTGCTCGCGGCGCTGGAGCAGCGGCCTGCCGCTGCCGCGCGGCTGTGCGGCTACTCGATTGCGTCGTACGCCGGCCTCGACGAGCCGCGGGAAGTCAACGAAGCCGCCGCCTTCGACCGAGCCTGTCGACTTGCCAGCAGTGCCCTCGGCGACATCGAATTCGAACGCCTGCGAACCGAAGGCGCGTGCCTGCGCTATGAGGGCGTCGCCGCCCTTGCCTTCGGCAGCATCGACATCTGACCACAACGCGGCGCAGGCAATGCCGGCAGCGACCGGTTCGCTGGTCGACCGGGTCGGATGGAGCCGTGACGAGCAGGGTCGTGCGGCCCGAATCACGCGCCAGTGGCGGCGGCCCAGGCGGCGCGTGTTGGTCAACGGTCGCCGTGCAGGCGGGCTGCGACTCTTGCCGTCTCACAGCCTGCGGGTTCTCATCGCCGCCGCATCAAGCCTTCCTGCGCGACCGATGCCACCAGCGTCCCGTCGACCGAATAGAAGCTGCCCCGGCAAAACCCGCGGGCGAACCCCGCCGAGGGTGAATCGGTGTCGTAGAGCAGCCATTCGTCGACCCGGAACGGTCGGTGGAACCAGAGTGCATGGTCCAGGCTCATCGACATCACGTTCGGCTGGATGAAGCTCATGGCGTGCGGCAGCAGGGCCGCCGAGAGCAGCGTGAAGTCGCTGGCGTAGGCAAGCAGCGCCTGGTGCAGCAGCGGGTCGTCACCGATCCGATCGGCGACCCGCATCCAGAACATCTGCCGCGGCGGACGCGCCTCCGGCGCATCGAAGCGGATCGGGCTGCAAGGCCGCAGGTCGATCGCCCGGTCGCCGAGGATGAACGCCTGCATCGGCGGCGGCAAGCTGTCGAGATGGGCCCGCTTCAGCGCGGCGTCGGTGGCGAGGCTTTCGGGCGGCGGCGCCTCGGGCATCGGCCGGTCCTGGTGCGACGGGCCCTGCTCGTGTTTGTGGAAGGAAGCGACCATGTCGAAGATCACCTGGTCGTGCTGCACCGCGCTGACCCGCCGGGTGCTGAAACTGCCGCCGTCACGCACGCGTGCCGCCTCGTAGTCGATCGGCGCCTCCTTGTCGCCGGCGCGAATGAAGTAGGCATGCAGGGAATGGGGCGGCTGGGCGGTGTCGACGGTGCGTGCCGCGGCCATCAACGCCTGGGCCAGCACATGGCCACCGAACACCGCACGGCTGCCGATGTCGATCGTGTGGCCGCGGGACCGGTCGGCGTCCAGGGGCTCGAGCCTCAGGCTTTCCACCAGCGCCTGGACGGCGCGGCGGGTGCCGTCGTTGGGAAGGGGGTGTTCGGAGGTCGCCATATCGGATCGGTGGG
>CAXTDH010000647.1:0-1104 GCA_964242405.1 uncultured Rhizobacter sp.
CGGCGGCACCGTCGCGGTGGCCGGCGGCGATGGCGAGCCGGCCAGAGCGCCCGGATCAGCCGCCGGCGGTGCGACGACGCCGCTCGCGACCGCCGACGGCCGGGCCGGGTTCTTGCCGTAGAGGGGGCTGTTCGGATCCCAGTTCTTGTTCTTTTCGGCCTCGGCCGCATCCTGCGCGGGGCTGCGCAGCGGCACCTTGTTGACGAAGGGCACCGGCACCTTGGTGACATAGAGCGCGACGCCGAGAGCCAGTGCCAGCCCTATCAGCAGACCGACGATCAGGCCGATACCGAAACCACCATTTTGGTCAGGCAGACGCAGCAGTCGCATGCGGCCGGCCCTCATGTCGTCGCCGCCTCGCGCTCGGTCATGGGCGCTGCTTCGCGGGCCATCTGCTCCGGCGCACTCACGCCGAGCACCGCGAGGGCGTTCCGGATGACCTGCCGAATGGCCGTCAGCAACTCGACCCGGGCCCGCTCCAACGCCGCATCGTCGCCGAGGATCCGTTCGGCGCCGTAGTAGCTGTGGAAGGCGCCGGCCAGGTCGCGCAGGTAGAACGCAAGGTCGTGCGGCGCCAGGCCGTCGGCGGCGTTCGCGAGCATCGCCGGGTAGTCGGCGAGCTTCAACATCAGCGCCGCCTCGGTCGGCGCCGTCAGCAGCGACAGGTCGGCAGCGCTCGTTGGTGACGACAAGCCAGCAGCACTCGGCGGCGACGACAAACCCGAAGCGCCGTGCTTGTCCTCGAACAGCCGAATCACCGAGCAGATCCGGGCATGGGCATATTGCACATAGAACACCGGGTTCTCGTCGTTCTGCTTCAGCGCCAGGTCGACGTCGAAGACGAATTCGGTGTCGGCCTTGCGGCTCAGCAGGAAGAAGCGCACCGCATCGCGGCTGGTCCAGTCGATCAGGTCGCGCAGGGTGACATACGAACCGGCGCGCTTGGAGATCTTGACCTCCTCACCGCCCTTCATCACCGTCACCATCTTGTGCAGCAGGTAATCGGGGTAGCCGGCGGGCACGCCCGCGCGGGCCGCCTGCAGGCAGGCCCGAACACGGTCGACCGTGCCGTCTTGCGGCTGCTCATCGTCGCATCGGATCTCA
>CAXTDH010000647.1:1114-2456 GCA_964242405.1 uncultured Rhizobacter sp.
CCGGGCGATAGTGCCGTGGTGGTCGCCGCCCTGGATGTTGATCGCGCGCCGCAAGCCGCGCTCGCACTTCTGCAGGTGATAGGCGACGTCGGGCAGGAAGTAGGTGTAGCTGCCGTCGGACTTGCGCATCACCCGGTCCTTGTCGTCACCGTAGTCGGTGCTGCGCAGCCAGAGGGCGCCGTCCTGCTCATACGTCTTGCCGGAGTCGATCAGGCGCTGCACCGTGCTCGCGACGCGGCCACTGCTGTAGAGGCTGGACTCGAGGAAGTAGTGGTCGAAGCGCACGCCGAAGGCCTGCAGGTCGAGGTCTTGTTCGTGGCGCAGGTAGGCGACGGCGAAGGTGCGGATGCCGTCCAGGTCGTCGATGTCGCCGGAGGCGGTGCAGTCGCGGTCGTCGGCGTGGACTGTCTTGCCGGCCGCGAAGTCGACGGCGATATCGGCGATGTAGGCGCCGTTGTAGGCGGCGGTCGGCCAGTCGGCATCGCCGGGTCCGAGGCCCCGCAGCCGCGCCTGGGCAGAGGCCGCGAGCGTCGCGATCTGCACGCCCGCATCGTTGTAGTAGAACTCGCGCGTCACCTGCCAGCCCTGGCTGTCGAACAGGTTGCAGATGGCGTCGCCGAGCGCCGCTTGCCGGGCATGGCCGAGGTGCAGCGGCCCGGTCGGGTTGGCGGACACGAACTCGACCAGCACCGGCTCGGCACGGCTCGGCTGCCGGCCGAAAGCATCGCCCGCGGCCAGCACCTCGGCGACGACCGCCTGCTTGGCCGCGGCCTTGAGCCGCAGGTTGATGAAGCCCGGCCCGGCGACCTCGAGCGCCTCGACCCAGCGGTCGACGGCCGGTTGCCGGCCCAGCGCCGAGACCAGCGCCGCGGCCAATTCACGGGGATTCTTGCTGAGCGCCTTGGCGAGCGGCATGGCGGCGGTGCAGGCCATGTCACCGTGCGCCGCCTGTTTCGGCGACTCGAATGTCGCTGCCAGCGTGGCCCCGGGCGCGACCTCGGCAATGGCGGCCGCGAGGGCGTCGAGCAGGTCCTTCTTGGCTTGGATCATGGCCGGATTCTACGGGTGGGCCCCGTGGCCGCCGGTCCACCGGAGCCCCGTCGACCACGACCGGCGGGCGTGGCGCCACCGTGGAATACGGCCGCTTCGAGCGCTTGTTCGGCGCATCGCCGCCGGCTCTGCGGTCCGAAGATGCACGAACCCCCGCCAACGTCTTGCGTGCCATGTCAACCACCACGAGCTTCGGCTCCAGCACCACGGCGCCGCCGGGTGGGCTGCTGCCGGTCACGATCGGCAAGTACCGTGTCAAGAAGCGGCTCGGCGAAGGCGCGACCTCGGAAGT
>CAXTDH010000648.1:0-2456 GCA_964242405.1 uncultured Rhizobacter sp.
CCTCTATGGGCGCCTTGATCACGAGCGCAGCCAACATCCAGGAAGGTCGCGTGATCGCCAAGGGCTTCGAGGGTTTGAAGAATCTGCAGAAAAGCGACATTCCCATCGTCGGAGAGATCTTCTTCCTGAAGTACCTGATCAACGTCGGCGAAGCTTTCAAGCTGCAGCGCACGGCCGATCGCATTGCCGGCTTCGTCGAGCCCGCGTCCAAGCCGCTGCAGGTCGGCATCGACGTGCTGCGCATTTTGAACCAGGGCATCTCGGCGAGCCAGGTCGCCATGCTCGCCAGCACGGCGGCGCAACTGCCGCAGGTCATTGTCGATGTGCTCAAGTCCAACGATCCCGACGCCATGGTGCCGCCGGGCGAGACGGCCATCCTCGCGACCAAGTTTGTTGCCGACCTCGGCCTGTACCTCAAGAGCTATCACCAGTCCGCGCAGGGGCCCTTTGACGAGGACGACTACAACGAGGTGTTGCGCTTCGCACATGCGGCTCAAGCAACGCGCGACGACTGGACCAAGAAGCGCCGCTTCCTGCCCGACTGGGCGACGTGGATCGGCTCCGGTGTCGCCGGTTCGCTGAGCGGCATCGTCAGCAATTTCCCCGTCACGCCGCCCGGCTTCGCCAACCTTGCGGGCAGCGTCATCAGCGGCATGGTCGACTGGAACGGCGGCACCGAACTGGTGGCGGACCAGGGCGTTCTCGGCGGCCGGCCGGGCCGCATCCGCTGGCAGTCGGCGGACGCCATCGAGATCCGCCTGCCCATCGGCCTGCTCTACACCGACCTGATCGGTGGTGCGAGCGACATCGCCCGCGGTCGCTTCGGACTCGGCGCCGGTGCGGCCGCGGCGGGTGGTCCCAACGTGATGGAGAGCTGGGAAGGCCAGCGCCTGACACTCGACACTTTCGCAACGGAACCACGCGACTACGGCGGGCTCGACACGACGGTCGGCGACAGCGCCTACATGATGCGCGGCTCCTTCGAACGCGCAGCAGGCAACCGCAACGGGGACATCCTGCCGGGTGCGTTTCCAGTTCTCGTGTTCGATGCCAAGCTGCACTACGGCCCGCGCACGAGCATCGGCACCAACCTCACGCAAGGCTGGTCGATGCCACGCTTCATCGACGTCAAGGCCCATGAGCCGATGGTCGCCAACGAGTCCGATAACTGGCTGGCCGAGAACGGCTTCAAGGGTGCGAACCCGTTGAAATGGGGCAAGAACACCGACAAGGGACCGGCCTTCACTCTTGTCGTGCAGAAGGATGCCGAGCGCATCCGCACCGGCCAGGTAGCGGGCTTCGGTGATGCGACCGAAGGCTCGCGTGCCGGGTTGAAAGACAATTTCGGCGGTGAGCACATCAAGGCAGTGTCGACCTCGCAGGTGTACTTCCGCCGGCCGCAGGACCGCTGGGCGCGCCGCGACTTTTCAGCCGACGATCCACCGCAAATCGGCAAATTCAACGTGGGCTTCGCGGGCGGCTACATCGAGCACCGCAGCCTCTTCAGCCCGTACTGGCACGTGCACAACGTCGAGCCATCCTTGTGGGCACGGGCCATCGCCATGGGCGGCGCAGCCATCGGTGCCGCGGCCGAACCGGACAGCGGCGATTGATGAAAACCAGACCGACGACAGCCCGTCGCAGCTCGCGCATTCAAGCCATGCAAGACATACAAGGCATGCAAGGCATGCGAGGCCATGCGATGACCGAGACGCTGCTCATCGCGAGCTTCGCCGCCATCGCGCTCGCGGCCATTCCGGCCATCGCCGAATACGGCACCAAGCGCCAGCAGACGGTCGCTGCAGCCAAATTGCTGGCATGGCAGCGCACGGTGTGGATGCCGGGCACCAACGCGATCGATGCGGCAGAGGCCAAGGGTGCATCGGGCGCCATCAAGAAGTCCGACGACGAAGTGACGCGCGACTTGCGCCGCCACATCTTCCGGGATCGCTCGACCGAAGGCGCCACCATCCATGCGGCGGACATCGCCGAGTTCGAGCCCACGCTGCCGACCATCGATGCACGCACCACGCGAGTCGTCGCGACCACGAGCGCGGCCGCACTGCCCTCGCTGCTCAACGCCAGCGACACGCTGTGGGACACCATCCGGGTCGCGCAGAACGCGCTGGGCAACAACATCATCACGCAGTCGCTCGGCAAGTTCACCTTCGTAAGCGGCGGCTACTTGCGAAACCAGGTCGACGTGACGCAGACCAATGCGTCGTTCACGCTCATGCCCGAGATCGAGATGACCGAGCAGGTCACGATGCTGACCGAGGCATGGAACGCCGGTGGCACCAACCGCGAAGAAAAGAAGATCCAGGGCCTGGTGCCGCTCAAGCTGGCAGACAGCGTTTTCTATCAACAGCTGCGTGGCGGCCTGCATCAGACAGCCTACGCGATCAGTCAGGTCTACCCGGGCTTCTCGAATGCGAACCTCACCTTCGGCCTCACGC
>CAXTDH010000649.1:0-2455 GCA_964242405.1 uncultured Rhizobacter sp.
GCACGCCGCCGAGCGGTCGGCGGTCACCGGCGGGAGCTCGATGGCAGCCCGCATTGGCGGCGAAGAGTTCGGGCTCCTGCTGCCCGGCTGTGCCGCCGCGGAGGCCTGCACGCTCGCCGAAGCGCTCTGCGCGGACGTACGCGGGCTGGTGCTCCCGCACCCCGATTCGCCGGTCGCATCGCATGTCACCGTGAGCATCGGCGTGAGCAGCACGCGGCCGGCGTGGGGCGATGCGGCCAGCGCCTTGCTGCAGCCCGCAGACGAAGCGCTCTACGCCGCCAAGCACGAGGGGCGCGACCGCGCAGTGCACCGACACGGGCGCGCCGGCAAGCTCCGACCGGCATCGCAAGGCCAGACCTCGGCGCTCGGGACGCCGACGCCGACGCCAACGCCAACGCCGACGCCACGCTAGCCGGCGGGCGTCCGATGCTGCAGGTCGCTGCTCATGGCCCGAACGCTCCGCAGCAGATCATCGAGCGGCTCCGGGCGGTGCAGCAGATAGCCCTGCGCATAGTCGATGCCGATGTCGCACAGCACCTGCCGGATGCTGTCGGTCTCGACGAATTCGGCGATCGTCCTCACGCCGATCGCCCGGGCGACCTCGTGAAAGCAGCGCACCGCGACCATGTCGAGCGGGTCGGTCTCGATCTGGCGGATGAACTGGCCGTCGATCTTCAAGTAGTCGACCGGCAGGTTCTTCAGGTAGCCGAACGACGAAGCGCCGGCGCCGAAATCGTCGAGCGCAATCCGCATGCCGAGCGCCCGCATTTCGCGGATGAAGGCGGAAGCGTCGGCCAGGTTGGTGATGGCGGCGGTCTCGGTGACTTCGAAACAGAGCTTGGTCGGGTCGATCGGCAGTTCCTGCAACAGCTGGACGACGAAGCGGTGGAACGCCCGGTCGCCGAGCGACTGGCCGGAGAGGTTGACCGAAACCGTCTCGATGTCGGCCGGCGAACCGCCTTCTTCGGCCAGCCATTCGAAGACGCGGCGCAGCACCCAGCGGTCGATGCGCGAGGCCATGTGGAAGCGCTCGGCGGCCGGCAGGAAGCGGCCGGGCGCAACGATCGTCCCGTCGGCTTCCCGCAGGCGGATCAGGATCTCGCAGTGCAGGCCCGGGCCGGTGGTACGCGCCTGGATCGGCTCGATCTTCTGTGCATAGAGAACGAAGTCGTGATCGTCGAGGGCTTCCTCGATCCGGCTGCCCCACTGGGTCTCGGCACCCTGGCCGCGCATCACCGCGTCGCTGTCGAACCAGACGTGGACGCGGTTGCGACCGGCCTCCTTGGCGGCATAGCAGGCGGTGTCGGCCGCACGCTGCGCCGCCGCCGCATCCAGCCATCGGCCGTCGACCGGCACCAGGCCGATGCTCGCGCCGATCCGGAAGCGCCGGCCGTCGTGGACGAAGCGAAACTCGTCCATCCGGTCGCAGATCGACTGCGCGACCCGCTGCGCCTGCTGCACCGTACAGTGCTCGAGGATGACCCCGAACTCGTCGCCGCCGAGCCGGGCGAGCGTGTCCCGGTTGCGCACCGCCGTGCGCAGCAACTCGCTCACCTGGCACAGCAGCTTGTCGCCCATCGCATGGCCACAGGCGTCGTTGACGAGCTTGAACTGGTCCAGGTCGATGAACATCATCGCGCTGTCGATCTTCTCGTCGGCTGCCTTGGCCAGCACCCGCGCCAGGCGCGCCTCGAATTCGGCGCGGTTGACCAGGCCGGTGAGCGCGTCGTGCGTCGCCCGGTAGGTCATCTGATCGGTCATGCGGCGCTGCTCCGACACATCGTGGAAGACGAGCACCGCGCCGCGCAGGCCGCCCTTGGCGTCGTGGATCGGCGCGGCCGAGTCCTCGATGGCGAACTCCTGGCCCGTCAGCGACAGCAGCACCGTGCGGGCGGGAAGCCCGGTCTGGCTGAGCGTCGCCAGACAAAGACTCACCGGATCGGGCGCCGGCATGCGTGTCTCCGCATGCACGATCCTGAAGACATCGGCCGTCGGCCGGCCACTCGCCGCCTCGCTCGTCCAACCGGTCATTCGCTCGGCGGCCGGGTTCATCCAGCGCACCCTGCCCTGCTCGTCGGCGGTGATCACGCCGTCGCCGATCGACTGCAGCGTCACCTGCAGAAGCTCTGCCTGCTCGCGCAGTTCGCGCTCGTGCTCGACGCGCTGCGTGACGTCCTGGAAGGCGCCGAACAGCCGGCGCGCCTGGCCGTTCTCGAATTCCACTTCACCGGTCGCGCGGACCCAGATCGAGCGGCCCCTGGCCGTGCGCAGCGGCAGCACGAGGTCGAAGACCGTGCCGTTTTCGACGCCGTCCTGCACCGCGCGCTCGATGGCCAGGCGTGCGTCGCCGACATAGAAATCGATGGCGTTGCCGCGGCTGGGCGCGAAGTCGTCGTCCACCTCGTGGATGCGGCGGGTCTCGTTGGTCCAGCTGACGACTCCCGACACGATTTCG
>CAXTDH010000650.1:0-2454 GCA_964242405.1 uncultured Rhizobacter sp.
TGCCGGCGTAGATGTCTTCCGAGTTCTCCCGGAAGATCACCATGTTGGTCTTCTCCGGCTCCTTCACGGGAGACGGAACGCCCTTGAAGTACTGGATCGGCCGCAGGCAGACGTAGAGATCGAGCTCCTGGCGCAGCGCCACGTTCAAGGAACGGATGCCACCGCCGACCGGCGTGGTCAGCGGCCCCTTGATCGAGACGACGTACTCCTTGACCACCTCCAGCGTCTCGGCCGGCAGCCAGACGTCGGGGCCGTAGATGTTGGTCGACTTTTCCCCGGCGTATACCTCCATCCAGCGAATCTGGCGCTTGCCGCCATAGGCCTTGGCGACCGCCGCGTCGACCACCTTGATCATCACCGGCGTGATGTCCGCCCCCGTGCCGTCGCCCTCGATGAACGGGATGATCGGCTGGTCGGGCACGTTCAACGAATAGTCGGCGTTGACAGTGATCTTCTGCCCGCCTTCGGGCACCTGGATGTGCTGGTACATGGGGTGGAGCTCCGTTCTTTTTTATTGCAACTGAAAGCCGGCTCGCGCCGTCAGGCGAAGTTCGCCTCGGCGAAATCCCAGTTCACCAGGCCGTTCAGGAAGGTTTCGCAGTACTTCGGCCGCGCATTGCGATAGTCGATGTAGTAGGCATGTTCCCAGACGTCGATCGTCAGGAGCGCCTTGTCGGCCGTCGTGAGCGGCGTGCCGGCAGCGCCCATGTTGACGATGTCGACGCCGCCATCGGCCTTCTTGACAAGGAATGTCCAGCCGGAACCGAAGTTGGCGACCGCGCTCTTGGTGAACGCCTCCTTGAAAGCGTCGTAGCCGCCGAACTTGGCGTTGATGGCGTCGGCGAGCGCACCCGTCGGCTGACCACCGCCGCCCGGCTTCATGCAGCTCCAGAGGAAGGTGTGGTTCCAGATCTGCGCAGCGTTGTTGTAGACGCCGCCAGAGGCCTTCTTGACGATCTGCTCCAGCGTCATGCTCTCGAACTCGGTCCCCTTTTGGAGGTTGTTCAGGTTGACGACGTAGGCGTTGTGGTGCTTGCCATAGTGAAACTCGAGCGTTTCCTTGCTCAGATGGGGCGCGAGCGCGTCGAGCGCGTACGGCAGGGGCGGCAGGGTATGTTCCATCTTGATCCTCCATTCCAGGTTGTGCTCAGGCCGCTCATTGTAGGCAGCTCGACGGTCGTTTGCCGAGGTGGAGGCGCCTTGGGACACGAGTCTCGAGAGGCGATATCAGCTCCGCACCGCCGCATGGGACGGCACCGGTACCCGCATCTGGGACGCCGGCTCGTCAGCGCCTGTGGCCTCGACCGATTCCACCTGCACCGCGACGCTGCCATCGGCCAGCACCGCCGTGAGCCGATCGCCGGGCGCGATGCGCTGGACGGACATCACCGGCCGTTGCGCGCTGTCGGCCAGCCAGGCGTAACCCCGGCCGAGCACCTCGGCCGGATCGAGTGCCCGCAGCCGCGCACCCAGATGCTCGAGGCGCTGCCGATCGCGCATGAGCGCCGCCGCGACCGCCCGGCGCCACCGGCCGCCTCGATCGGTCACTGCGAGTCGACGTGCCTCGAGGGCCCGGCGGGCGCCGAGGCCGAGCCGCTGCTCGAAGTGATCGAGCCGTTGCGCCTGCTGGCCGAGCCGCTGCGCGGGCGCCACGAGGCGCATCGACAGCCGGTCGAGGCGCTGGGCGGCGCCATCGAGGCGACCACGAAGGTGTCGCCTCAGCCGGGCCTCGGTCGCGTCGAGTGCGTCGTGGCACACGAGCGCGGACACGGCGACGAGTTCGGCAGCAGCGGTCGGTGTCGCGGCGCGCAGGTCGGCCGCGAAGTCGACGAGGCTGACGTCGGTTTCATGGCCGACGCCGCTCAGCACCGGCATCGATGCCGCGGCGATGGCGCGCACCACCTGTTCGTCGTTGAAGGCACGCAGATCCTCGAGCGAGCCTCCACCTCGGCAGACGAGCAACACATCGACCTCGGCCCGGGCGCTGGCGACCTCGATGGCGGCGGACAGGGCTGCAGGCGCACCCGGACCTTGAACCAGGCTCGGGTAGACGATGACCGACACATGCGGCGCGCGCCGCCTCAGCGTGGTGACGACGTCGTGCAGCACGGCACCGCCGAGCGACGTCACCAGGCCGATGCTGCGCGGATGCGCCGGCAGCGCCCGCTTGGTGCAAGCATCGAACAAGCCCTCGGCCTGTAGTCGCAGCTTGAGGCGCAGCAGTTGCTCGAGCAGCAGCCCGGCACCTGCCCGCTGCATCGACTCGACGACCAGTTGCAATTCACCTCGCAGTTCGTAGACGCCCAGCCGGCCCCGCACTTCGACCAGTTGCCCGTCGGCGGGCGCGAAATCGATTAGGCTGGAAGCGCGCCGGAACATCGCGCAACGAATCAGCGCCGGGCTGCCGTCCCCATCCTTCAAGGAGCAGTAGCAATGACCGCTGGCCGCCCGCGA
>CAXTDH010000651.1:0-2452 GCA_964242405.1 uncultured Rhizobacter sp.
CGGAGCCCGGAGCCCGGAGCCCGGAGCCCGGAGCCCGGAGCCCGGAGCCCGGAGCTCGGAGCCCGGAGCCCGGAGCCCGCCATGAGGGTGACGCCAAGGCTAAGGGCCATCGCGGAAGCACTAAGTGAACGGCGCGCTGCACACAAAGTCCCGTCGGCGCTTCCGCCCCGAATGGCTTGCCGTAGGCGCGACGATCTCGGACGTCATCGAACGGGCAAGGAACGATACCGCCAGCCCCCTTTGCGACCACCCGCTCCGGACCAACAATCGCACACGCACTCAATCGGCGGGGTTGATCACATCGTAATCGACAAGTACGCCGGTCAAAGAGCAGCAGGCTCGGCTATGTCGACGTCTTGATGGTTACAAAGTGGGTTTCCGGCCAAACCGCTGGTTGGCGTTTGCCGACTCGCCGCTGCGTCGTCACCCTCGGTACCGCCGCAGCGCTTGCAAGTCCAGCACCTGCACGCCGCCGTACTCCAACTGGATCAAACCTTCGCGCTGCAGCGTCCGCAGCGCCTCGTTCACCCTCGACCGCGACAGCCCGATCAAATAGGCCAACTCCTGCTGGGTGATGCGCAGCACCGTTCCCACCCCAGGGAACAGCACAGGATGAAACAGCCCGGCCAGGCTGCGCGCGACCCGGCTGTCGGGCTCGCCGATGCGGTCGGCTTCGCGAGCGGCGATGAACTGGCTGACACGCTCGTTGAGCTGGTTCATCAAATAGCGGTTGAAGGGCAGGCTGCGCTCGATCAGCCAGTCGAAGGTGTCGATCGGCAGGCCGGCGACGACACTCGCGCGCAGTGCCGCGACGTTGTAGCGGTAGCTCTCGTGCTTGAGCAGCGTGCCCTCGCCGAACCAGGCGCCTGGCGGCAGGCCGGAATAGGTGATCGCGACTTCGGCGGCCGCGTCGTTCGTCATCTTGAGCAGGCCGTCGAGCACGCCGAACCAGAAGTTGGCGCCGCGACCCATCTTGCAGACCAGGTCGCCAGGGTCGGCATTGGCCACTTGAAGATCGGAGGCGACGCGCTCGCGGTCGTCTCTGCCCAGCACTTCCATCCAGGGGATCAGCGCCAGCTCGGCTGCCCGGGCCGCACGGGCGCGAGCTCGAAGCGGCGAGGTTCTGACGGTCGGCGTCATCTTGCGTTTGTCCGGGGTGTCGATCGGTTGAAGGCCAAGTGCATCACCCCGTTTGCGCCGCGGCGTGGCTTTGATCGGCCGATGCGGGAAAGCCCCGTGCGGGTACACCCTGAATTGTCGTCAGAACGACATCCTGGCGTCAATTTTGTGCCTACAGTCGGCGCACAGCCACTGGAGACGACTTGGAAGGCACCTTCCCTCGCCTGATGCTCGAACATGCAAGGCAACGGCCGCAAGCGCCGGCGCTGCGCGAGAAGAAGTACGGCATCTGGCAGACGCTTTGCTGGCAAGCCCTGGCTGACTCGGTGCGGGACCTCGCCGGCGGCCTGCACGCAGCCGGCCTGCGCCGCGGCGAGCACCTGCTCGTCATCGGCGAGAACCGGCCGCGGCTCTACGCCTCGATGCTCGCGGCGCAGTCGCTGGGTGCCGTACCGGTGCCGCTCTATCAGGATGCGGTCGGCGGCGAGTTCGTCTTTCCGATCAACAACGCCGAGATCGCCTTTGCCGTCGTCGAAGACCAGGAGCAGGTCGACAAGCTGCTCGAGATCCGGCCGCAGTGCCCTGGGCTGACGCACATCTGGTTCGACGACCCGCGCGGGCTGCGCCACTACGCCGAGCCGGGGCTGGCCTCGCTCGACGAACTGGTCGAAGCGGGCCGCGCCTTCGCAAAGTCCGGCGCCGGGTTCTTCGACGCCGAAGTGGCCGTCGCGACCCCAGCAGACGTGGCGGCGATGTTCTTCACCTCCGGCACCACCGGGCAACCGAAGGGCGTCGTCCACACCCACGCCTCGCTGCTCGACCGGGCGCGCGCCGGCCAGCGCTTCGACAAGCTGACCGAGCGCGAAGAGGTGCTCGCCTACCTGCCCCCCGCCTGGATCGGCCAGAACATCTTCAGCTACGCCCAATGGCTCGCCTGCGGCTATGTCGTCAACTGCCCCGAGTCGACCGAGACGGTGACGATCGATCTGAAGGAGATCGGCCCGACCTACTACTTCGCGCCGCCACGGATCTTCGAAGGTCTGCTGACCAGCGTGACGATCCGGATGGAGGACGCAGGGCGCGTCAAGCGCTGGCTGTTTGCCCGCTGCCTGGCGCTCGCCCGGCGCGTCGGCCCGGCGCTGATGGACGGCCAGCCGGTCGGTGCGGTCGACCGACTCAAATACCGGCTCGGCGACTTGCTGATGTACGGGCCGCTGCGCAACAGCCTGGGCTTGTCGCGGGTCCGCGTCGCCTACACCGCCGGCGAGGCGATCGGGCCGGATCTCTTCAGCTTCTACCGCTCGATCGGCATCAACCTGAAGCAGCTCTACGG
>CAXTDH010000652.1:0-2438 GCA_964242405.1 uncultured Rhizobacter sp.
CGCACATGCTGCAAAGCTACCTTCCGAGCCTGCTCGACGGCGCACTGCTGACGATCGGCGTGGCCATCGCCTCGCTCATCCTGGCCCTGCTGCTCGGCCTGGCCGGCGCCGCGGCCAAGCTCTCGCGCTCCTGGTTCTGGCGGCAGGCGGCGACCGCCTACACGACGCTGATCCGCGGCGTGCCCGACCTGGTGCTGATGCTGCTGATCTTCTTCGGCGGCCAGATCGCGGTCAACGGGGTCGCCCAGCGGCTCGGCATGGACTACATCGACATCGACCCGTTCATCGCCGGCGTCATCACGCTCGGCGTCATCTTCGGCGCCTACTTCACCGAAACCTTTCGCGGCGCGATGATCGCCATCCCGCCCGGCCAGGCCGAGGCCGGCCGCGCGTTCGGCATGTCGGCGTGGACGGTCTTCCACCGCATCACCGCGCCGCAGATGGTGCGGCTCGCGATCCCGTCCTTCACCAACAACTGGCTGGTGCTCGTGAAGTCGACGGCGCTGGTGTCGGTGATCGGCCTCAACGACATGATGCAGAAAGCCGGGCAGGCGGCCGGCGCGACCCGCCAGCCGTTCACGTTCTATCTGACGGTCGGCGGCCTCTACCTGGCGATCACCACCGCCTCCGTCATCGGCCTGCGGGCGCTCGAGCGCCGGACGAGCCGCGGCATCCGCCGGCTCGCATCCGGGTCGACGTGAACTTCACCGCCATCACCGAGAGCCTGCCGCTCTACGGGCGTGGGGCATTGACGACGCTCGGCCTGCTGCTGATGTCGCTCGCGGTCGGCTTCGCCGCTGCCGTGCCGCTGGCCGTGATGCGGGCGTCACCGCGGCGCTGGCTCGCCGCACCCGTGTGGCTCTACACCTATGTGATCCGCGGCACGCCGATGCTGGTGCAGCTCTTCCTCATCTACTACGGGCTCGCACAGTTCGACGCGGTGCGCGCCAGCTTCGCCTGGCCCTTGCTCTCGAACGCCTGGTTTTGCGCGGTGCTCGCCTTCGCGCTCAACACCTGCGCCTACACCACCGAAATGATCGCCGGTGCGATCCGCGCGACGCCGCACGGTGAGATCGAGGCGGCGCGCAGCTTCGGCATGCCGCCGGCCCTGGCGCTGCGGCGCATCGTGTTGCCGTCTGCCCTGCGGCGCAGCCTGCCGGCCTACAGCAACGAGGTGATCATGATGCTGCACGGCACCTCGCTCGCCAGCATCGTCACCCTGCTCGACCTGACCGGCGCGGCGCGCGAGATGAACTCCCGCTTCTACCTGCCGTTCGAGGCCTTCATCACGGCCGCGGTCTTCTATTTGGCATTGACCTTCTGTCTCGTCGCGCTGTTCCGGCGTGCCGAGGCGCGCTGGCTGGTGCACCTCGCGCCACGCCGCTGAGCGCGGTTCGGAACGCACCGCTGAACGCCCGCCACGACACGGCCCGCCCCTTGCCACCAACGGCCCGCCCCCTGATGCAGACACGCCACCACCCGCTACGCGGCACATCGCCCGGCACTCGCCGAGAGATCACCAGCCTGCACTTCGGCCCGTCGGGCACGAGCCGCAAGGCGTATCTGCAGGCGTCGCTGCATGCCGACGAGTTGCCGCCGATGCTGGTGGCGCACCACTTGCGGCAGCGGCTCGCGGCCCTCGAGGCCGAAGGCCGGTTGCGGGGCGAAGTCGTCCTGGTGCCGATGGCCAACCCTATCGGCCTGGACCAGACGCTGCTGCACCGCCACCAGGGCCGCTTCGAGCTGGCGAGCGGCGAAAATTTCAACCGTCACTACCCGGCGCTGTTCGAAGCCGTGCTGCCGCTGCTCGAAGGCCGGCTGGGGGACGAGGCGCAAGCCAATGCAGCGGCCATCCGCGCGGCGCTTCGGGAGGCCGTCGCGGCGCAACCCGAGCCGACCGAACTGGCGAGCCTGCGCAAGACGCTGCTCGGCCTGGCTTGCGACGCCGAGGTCGTGCTTGATCTGCACTGCGACGCCGAAGCGCTCGTCCACCTCTACACCGGCCCGGCGCTCTGGCCGCAGGCCGAGCCGCTCGCCCGACTGATCGGCGCCGAGGTGTCGCTGCTGGCGAGCGAATCGGGCGACCATCCGTTCGACGAGGCCTGCTCGCAGCCCTGGTGGCAGCTCGAGGCGCATTTCCGCGGCAGGTTCCCGGTGCCGATGGGCTGCCTGTCGGTGACGCTGGAGCTGCGCGGCGAAGCCGACGTCGGCCATTCGCTCGCGGCCGGCGACGCCGAGGCGCTGATCGCCTTCCTGACCCATCGCGGCATCGTCGCCGGCCCGTCCCCCGAACTGCCGCCGCTGCGCAACCCGGCGACGCCGCTCGCCGGCACCGACATCCTGCGGGCCCCGGCAACCGGCATGGTCGTCTTCCTGCGCCGGCTCGGCGACCGGGTCCGCACCGGCGAGCCGGTGCTCGAGGTGATCGACCCGATGAG
>CAXTDH010000653.1:0-2435 GCA_964242405.1 uncultured Rhizobacter sp.
CCCGCAGGCAGGCGCCCAGGTTGTGCGGATCGGTCACGCTGTCGAGCACCAGCAGGAGCGGCGGGCCGGCGACGGCGTCCAGCGTGTCGTCGAGCGAATGGCTGATCGGCATCGCCACGGCGCGGGCGACGACGCCCTGGTGGCGATGCGTGCCCGAGAGCTTCTGCAGCCGGTCGTCGTCGCTGTCGACCAGCTTGACGCCGGCGTCTCGGGCGCGGTCGACCAGCTGGCGCATCCGCTGGTCTCGCCGGCGGGTGTCGACATGCACCTCGACGATCGAGCCGGGCGCGGTTTTCAGTCGAACGGTCACCGCGTGGAAGCCGAAAAGCAGTCGAGGGGCGGCGGTCATGGTCGTTCGTCAGGTGTCGCTGGATGGGGCAGGCCGATCAGGCGGTCAAGCGGTTGCCGATGGTACGGCGGCCCGGGATGCGACGGCCCCAGCTCACGCCCGACGGTTCCAGGCGAGGGCCGCCAGCAGGCCGATCAGCACCGGCTGGTGAAGCATGTAGAAAGCCAAGCTCCAGCGGCCTAGCGTCGCCAGGGGGCGCAGGCCGCTCGGCAGCGGCCCCGCGAGCCAGCCCGGCCGGCGCTTCAGCAGCCACTGCCCGACTGCCAAGCCGGTGCAGATCATGCCGAACCAGGGCAGCAGCGGCACATAGTCCTCGGCGATCGGCTTGACCGTCACCAGGCCGATCCAGTTCGTCCATCGGCCGTCGAACCAGGGGCTGGCGACCAGCACCGGCAGCAGCAGGCACAGCGCCGCTGCCAGCCAGAGCCCGTGGCCGGACGGCCGCGTCGCCCGAATCAGCAGCAACGAGACCGCCATGCAGTGCAGCACGCCGAAACTGATGAAGCTCCTGGGAAACATCAGCCACGAGCCGACGCTGACCGCCGCCGCGCAGCCGGCAATCTGTGCCCAACGCCGCAGGAAGCGGGCATCGAAGCGCGAGGTGGAGGATGGTCCGGCCGTCGCGACCGCCTGGCCGGCGCCTGCGCACAGCAGGAACACGCTGACGATGCAGGTACGCTGGACGGTCCAGAACGGGTCGGCGTAGAAATTCTGGCGCGAGAAACCGAAGTAGACCAGATCGAAGCAGAAGTGAAAGACGGCCATCCAGACGATCGCCACGCCGCGCAGCGCATCGAGTCGCGGCAGGCGCGGCAGGCGCGAGGCCGGAGTCTCCAGAGCGTCCGCCGGGACCGCCCTCACCCCACCCAGACCCGGGCGTTGCCGAACATCCGGTTCCAGGGGCTGCGGTCGCTGCGGTCACCATTCGTCCAGCTCATCTGCACGTTGCGCAACACCCGCTCAGCATGCGGCATCAAGGCAGTGAACCGGCCGTCGGCCGTCGTCACCGCCGTGAGACCGCCCGGGCTGCCGTTCGGGTTGTACGGGTAGACCTCGGTCGCAGCACCGTGGTGATCGACGAAGCGCATCGCCCGGTGCACTGCTCCCGCGTCACCGCGCTCGGCGAAGTCGGCATAGCCCTCGCCATGCGCCACGGCCACCGGCAAACGGCTGCCCGCCATGCCGGTGAAGAAGATCGACGGGCTCTCGAGCACCTCGACCAGGCTCAGCCGCGCCTCGAAGCGCTCGCTCCGGTTGCGGGTGAACTTCGGCCAGGCCTGCGTGCCGGGGATCAGGCTGGCGAGCGCCGCCATCATCTGGCAGCCGTTGCAGACGCCGAGGGCGAAGCTGTCGTCGCGGCCGAAGAAGGCGGCGAACGAGTCGGCGAGCGCCGGGTTGAAGAGGATGGAACGCGCCCAGCCTTCGCCCGCGCCCAGCGTGTCGCCGTAGCTGAAGCCGCCACAGGAAACCAGGCCCTGGTAGTCACCCAGCCGGGTGCGGCCCGACTGCAAATCCGTCATGTGGACGTCGAAGGTGTCGAAGCCCGCCTCGGCAAGAGCGAAGCTCATTTCCAGGTGGCTGTTGACGCCCTGCTCGCGGAGGATCGCCACTTTCGGGCGCATGAGGTTGAGGAAGGGCGCAGCGACGTCGACCGTGGCATCGAAGCTCGGCTGCACCGACAGGCCCGGGTCGTCGGGGCGGCCGGCGGCCAGATGTTCGGCCTCGGCGCAGGCCGGGTTGTCGCGCAGCCCGGCAATGCGCCAGCTGACCTCGTCCCACGCCTGGTGCAAATCGCGCAAGGGCGCCTTGAACACGCACTTGGCGTCGCGCCACACCTCCATCACGCCGCGTTCGTTCGGCTTGCCGATGAAGTGGCTATGGCGGCTGAGGCCGAACTGGCGCAGCGTCTGCATGACCTCGTTGCGGACGGCGGTCGGCACCTGGATGACGGCGCCCAGCTCCTCGGTGAAGAGTGCCTTGAGCGTGAGTTCGGTGCGCCGGGCGCCGACCTGAGTCGCCCAGTTCTTGGAGTCGCCATGGTCGGCGCGGCTGGCGGCGATGCCGTCGCTCTCGGTCACCAGCATGT
>CAXTDH010000654.1:0-2426 GCA_964242405.1 uncultured Rhizobacter sp.
ACAAGGTTTCGATCACGGCCTCGGTCAAGCAGGAGAACATTTTCGGCTCGGGGAATTACCTCGGCGTCGAGGTCAACACCAGCAAGTACAGCCGCACCCTGGTGGTCAGTACCGTCGACCCCTACTTCACCGTCGACGGCATCTCTCGGGCGATCGACGTCTACTACCGGACGCAAAAGCCGATCAACAGCCAGGGTGAGGAGTACCAGCTGGTCACACCCGGCGCATCGATCCGCTTCGGCGTGCCGTTCAGCGAATACGACACCGTGTTCTTCGGCCTCGGCTTCGAGCGGACCGACATCCGCGGCAATCAGCTGCCGAACAATTATTTCCTCTACCGTGAGCTCTATGGCGCGAAGAGCAATTCCCTGCCGATCACCGTCGGCTGGGCGCGCGACAGCCGCGACAGCGCATTGGTGCCGAACGACGGCCGCCTGGTGAGCGCCAACCTCGACTGGAGCATCGCCGGCGACATCAAATACTGGCGCCTCAATACCAAATACCAGCAGTACTACCCGATCACCCGGCGTTTCACGCTCGGCTTCAATGCCGAGGTGGGCTGGGGCAAGGGCCTGGGCGGCAAGCCGTACCCGATCTTCAAGAACTTCTACGGCGGCGGCCTCGGCACCGTGCGCGGCTTCGACCAGAACTCCCTCGGCCCGGTCGACGTGACCGGTGCTTTCCTGGGCGGCAACCGCCGGGTCAACGTGAACACCGAGCTCTACCTACCGGTGCCTGGAACCGGCAACGACCGTACTTTGCGCATCTTCACCTATCTGGACGCCGGCAACGTCTGGGGCGAGGGCCAGAAGCTGAGCTTCGACAGCCTGCGCTCGTCGGCGGGCATCGGCGTGACCTGGGTGTCGCCGGTCGGCCCGCTGAAAGTGAGCTACGGCAAGCCGATTCGTAAACGCCCAGAGGATAGACTTCAACCTCTCCAATTCCAGATCGGGACAGCTTTCTAATGATGAAAAGCAGCAGCGCCGCGCTCAGGTCGGTGATCGTTCGGTCGTTGGCGGTGCTCTGCTTGGCAGGCGCCACGGCGACTGCGGCACAGGCCCAGGAACTGAAAATCGGCTACGTCAACAGCGACCGCGTGCTGCGTGATGCAACGCCGGCCAAGGCAGCGCAGAGCCGCCTCGAGGCGGAGTTCTCCAAGCGCCAAAAGGAAGGCGACGACGCGGCTGCGAAGCTGAAGGCCGCAGCCGACAAGCTCGACAAGGACGCGCCCACGCTCTCGGAGGCCGAGCGCGGCCGGCGCCAGCGCGATCTCGTCGACCAGGACCGGGAGCTGCAGCGCAAGCGCCGCGAGTTCCAGGAGGACCTGAACCAGCGCAAGAACGAGGAGCTCGCGACCGTCGTCGAGCGGGCCAACAAGGTCATCAAGCAAATCTACGAGAGCGAAAAGTACGACCTGATCCTGCAGGGCGACGTGATGGTCTTCGTCGGGCCCAAGGTCGACATCACCGACAAGGTCATCAAGGCGCTGAACGCCCAGGGCCCGGCGGCCAAGTGATCGGCCTCTCGTCATCGTGACGGGCTCGTCTGCCGTGACGCTGCAGGATGTCGTCGCCGCGCTCGGCGGCGAACTGGCAGGCATATCCGCGGCAGACGCGGCCGAGCTGCGCATCGACGGGCTCGCGCCGCTGCCGGATGCCGGCCCCACGACCATCGCTTTCCTCGCCAACCCGCGCTACCGCTCGCAGTTGCCGGTTTCCCGGGCGGCCTGCGTGATCGTCGGGCCTGCGTTCCGCGATCGGGCGGTCGCACGGGGTGCTGCCATCCTCGCGCCCGACCCTTACCTCTACTTCGCCCGGCTGACCCGGTGGTGGGCGGCCCGGGAGCGGCCGGTGTCGCTGCCCGGCGTCCATCCTTCGGCCATCGTCGACCCGAGCGCCCGCGTTTCGCCCTCGGCGTCGATCGGCCCGCTGGCAGTGATCGAGGCCGATGCCGAGGTCGGCGAGGGCGCGGTCATCGGCGCCCACTGCGTCGTCGAAGCCGGCGCCCGCATCGGCCCGCAGACGCGGCTCGCACCCCGGGTGACCTTCGGTCGCGGCTGCTCGATCGGCGCCCGCGGCATCCTGCACAGCGGGGTCGTGATCGGCGCCGACGGTTTCGGCTTTGCGCCGGACGCAGCAGGGCACTGGGAAAAGATCGAGCAGCTCGGCGCGGTCATGCTCGGCGACGACGTCGACATCGGTGCCAATACCTGCATCGACCGGGGTGCGCTCGGCGACACCGTCATCGGCCACGGCGTGAAGATCGACAACCAGGTTCAGATCGGCCACAACGTGCAGATCGGCGACCATTCGGCGCTGGCCGGCTGCACGGGCATTGCGGGAAGTGCCGTGATCGGCCGTCATTGCACCGTCGGCGGCGCCGCCATGATCGCCGGCCACCTGGAACTGGCCGACCACGTCCACGTC
>CAXTDH010000655.1:0-2417 GCA_964242405.1 uncultured Rhizobacter sp.
GATCAGCCTGCGCAGCAGGCGGTCGCTCGCGCCCGACTCGTCGGTCTCGTTCATCTGCGCCTGCCTCACAGCTGCGTCAGCCGGGCGAGCATGTCGTCCGACGTCTTGATGGCCTTGGAATTGAGCTCGTAGGCGCGCTGCGTCTCGATCATCCCGACCAGCTCCTCGACGACGTTCACGTTCGAGGTCTCGACGAAGCCCTGCTGCAGGATGCCGAGGCCGTTCACACCCGGTGTGCCAGGCGTCGGCGTGCCCGAGGCGCCGGTCTCGGCGTAGAGGTTCTGCCCGAGCGGATCGAGGCCGGCCGGGTTGATGAAGTTGGCGGTCTGGATCTTTCCGACCGACTGCGGCGTCGTCTGCCCCTGCAGCAGCACGCTGACCGTGCCGTCGTTCGCGATCGTCGTGCTGGTCGCGTTCGCGGGGATCCTGATGCCGGGCTGCAGCACGTGGCCGTTGTTGGTCACCAGCTGGCCGGTGGCGCTGAGCTGGAACGAGCCGTCGCGGGTGTAGCCGGTCGTGCCGTCGGGCATCTGCACCTGGAAGAAGCCCTGCCCGCTGATCGCGACGTCGAGCGTGTTGCCGCTCTGCTGCAGGTTGCCCTGGGCGAAGCTGCGCGAAGTGGCGACCGCGCGCGTGCCGAGGCCCACCTGCAAGCCGGTCGGCAGCGTCGTCTGGTCGGTGCTGTTCGCGCCCGACTGCCGCAGGTTCTGGTACATCAGGTCCTCGAACACCGCGTGCGACTTCTTGTAGCCGTTGGTCGAGGCGTTGGCGAGGTTGTGCGAGATGGCGTCCAGCTGGGTCTGCTGGGCTTCCATGCCGGTCTTCGCTATCCAGAGAGAACGCATCATCGGGGGGCTCCGGTCATTTGCCCCCATGATGAAGCGGCTTCGGGCCGCTCGAGCCGCAGATCAAGGGGCGGTTCCCGCCCCTGTTACCGCACTAGCGGCGCGTCTCGACCCAGGTGTCGGCCGGGGCAGCGCCGAAGGCCGACCCGTTGCCCTGAACCGCCTGCACGAGCGCGCCGGAACACGCCGTCGACGCGCTGCCGAACTCGTCGGCGGCGAAGACCTGAGTGGTCGCGGCCGCGGCCGACAGCGCGATCACAACCGCGACCGCGAGGGTGGATTGGCGCAAGAACATGGGGGACCTCCGGTTGGTTGCAGAGCCAAATACGGGCGGGCGGCGTGACAGGATGCGCAACCGAAGCTCGACGTGCCGTAGTCCCGCTCCTACGTGGATCAGGCGAGCAGGCCGGCGCAGATCGCTTCCGTCTGGCGGCCCGCCTCTGCGGCGGCTTCCGGCCAGAACGTCGGCCGGACGCCGAGCGCCGTCCAGGCGGCCTGGGCCGAACCCGGGCCGGCCGCAGCGGGATCGATGCCGGCCTCCATGGCCGTGACCAGACGGTCGGCGGCGGCGACGATGTGCGCCAGCGTCGGCGTCGCGGCGACCGCCAGGGGCAGCGACTCGGCGCCACCGCCGATCGCCATGACGATCGCCGGCGGAAAGCGCCAGTGCTCGGCGACACGCGCACCGACGACGGCATGGTCGAGGCCGAGCAGGTCACGTTCGATGGCGATCGGCTGGGCGCCGGTGGCCGCGCAATAGGCGAGGACCTCGGCGTAGCGCTCGGGGAACTGCCCCGCCAGCACGATCTTGCCGATGTTGCAGAGCAAGCCCGCGGTGAAGGCGGCCTGCGAGTCGCCGTCGACGGAAAATGCGAGCATCTGCGCCGCGACCGCCGTCGCGACGCCATGGCGCCAGAACGCCTTGAAGTCGAAGCCGGCGCATTGCGGCGGCTTGAAGCTGCCGCTGAGCGCAGCCGCGGTGACGATGCCCTTGACCAGCTTCAAGCCGAGCATCGCAGTCGCGTCGGTCACCGAGGTCACTTCCCGGCGCAGGCCGTAGAAGGCGGAATTCGCCAGGCGCAGCGTCTTGGCCGTCAGCGCCATGTCGACCGACATCTTGGCGGCGAGCTCAGCCGGGTCGACATCCTCCTGGCCGAGCAAGGCCATCAGATCGAGCACCGCGGCTGGCAACGCCGGCAGGTCGCGGGCCCAGGCGATCGTGACCGGCGGCAGCGGGGTGCGGCTCGACACGGGCGGCGGCAAGGTCGGCGAAGGTGGCAGGTCGAGTTTCATGGGTGGCGGGCGGCGACGAAGTAAGTGCGTGTGGCGGTCTTGGAAACGGAGGTCAGTTCGGCCCCAGCAGCTGCGCCGCCGACTTGTCGTTGGCCTCCGCCGTGGCCATCAGCTTCATCTGCGCCTCGAACTGCCGGGAGGCGCTGATCATCGCGACCATGCTCTGCACCGGGCTGACGTTCGAGCCTTCGAGCGCGCCGTCCTGCAGGCGGGCGGTCGGGTCGGCCGCGAGGTCGCCGTCGGCGCTGCGAAACAGGCCGTCGGTGCCGCGTGTGAGCG
>CAXTDH010000656.1:0-2407 GCA_964242405.1 uncultured Rhizobacter sp.
CGGCACCTACGAAGCCAACATGACGATGCAGCACTGCGACGTGCTGCTCGCGGTCGGCGCGCGCTTCGACGACCGGGTCATCGGCAACCCGAAGCATTTCGCCTCGGTCGAGCGCAAGATCATCCATGTCGACATCGACCCGTCGTCGATCTCCAAGCGGGTCAAGGTCGACATCCCGATCGTCGGCGACGTGCGTGACGTGCTGCAGGAATTGATTGCCCAGATTCGCGACGCCCAGTCGCGGCCCGACGCCACGGCGCTCGCGGCCTGGTGGAATCAGGTTGGCGAGTGGCGCGAGCGCGACTGCCTGAAGTTCGCCAACAGCACCGAGGTGATCAAGCCGCAGTACGTGGTCGAAACGCTGTGCGAGTTGACACGCGGCCGGGACACCTACATCACGTCCGACGTCGGCCAGCACCAGATGTGGGCGGCGCAGTACTACCGCTTCGAAGAGCCGCGCCGCTGGATCAACTCCGGCGGGCTGGGCACGATGGGCGTCGGCCTGCCCTACGCCATGGGTATCAAGCTCGCGAAGCCGGATGCGGATGTCTTCTGCATCACCGGCGAGGGCTCGATCCAGATGTGCATCCAGGAGCTCTCGACCTGCCTGCAATACGGTACGGCTGTGAAGGTCGTCTCGCTGAACAACCGCTATCTCGGCATGGTGCGGCAGTGGCAGCAGATCGATTACGGCGGCCGCTACTCGCACAGCTACATGGAAGCGCTGCCCGATTTCGTCAAGCTGGCCGAAGCGTACGGCCACGTCGGGCTGAAGATCGAGCGGCCATCGGACGTGGAACCGGCCCTGCGCGAGATGATCCGCCTGAAAGACCGTACCGTGTTCCTCGATGTGCGCACCGACCCGACCGAGAACGTCTGGCCGATGGTGCAGGCGGGCAAGGGTATTTCCGAGATGTTGCTGGGTTCCGAAGACTTGTAAGCGCTGCACCGGGCCCGTGCGAGGGCAGGGCGTTACCGCGCCCTGCGCTGCCACTGGCCCGGCACGCCCAAAGTCTCGGGACAACTTTTTCAATTCATCGACAACCGCGGGTCAAGCGTCGACGGTTACCGCCGTCGATGGTGAAGAGCCCGCGCCGGAGCGACTACCCATGAAACACATCATCGCCGTGCTGCTCGAGAACGAGCCGGGCGCGCTTTCGCGCGTCGTCGCGCTGTTCTCTGCCCGTGGCTACAACATCGAGAGCCTGACCGTCGCCCCGACGGAAGACGCTTCGCTCTCCCGGATGACGATCGTCACCGCCGGCTCGGACGAGGTGATCGAGCAGATCACCAAGCACCTGAACCGGCTGATCGAGGTGGTGAAGGTGGTCGACCTGACCGAAGGCCCGTTCACCGAGCGCGAGCTGATGCTGATCAAGGTCCGGGCCGTCGGCAAGGAGCGCGACGAGATGAAGCGCATGGCCGACATCTTCCGCGGCCGCATCATCGACGTCACCGAGAAGAGCTACACGATCGAGTTGACCGGCGACACGCCCAAGCTCGACGCCTTCCTGGAGGCGATCGACCGCGCCGCCATTCTCGAGACCGTGCGCACCGGCACCAGCGGGATCGGTCGCGGCGAACGCATCCTGCGCGTCTAGCCCGAGCCGGCCAGACCATCACCCCCGCTTTGCAACGGCTTTTCGCCAAGGAGATTTCATGAAGGTCTATTACGACAAGGACGCCGACCTGAGCCTGGTCAAGGGCAAGAACGTCACCATCGTCGGCTATGGCTCGCAGGGCCATGCCCACGCCCAGAACTTGAACGACAGCGGTGTGAAGGTCACGGTCGGTGTGCGCCGCAGCGGCCCCTCCTGGCGCAAGGCGGAGACGGCCGGCTTGAAGGTCGCCGAAGTTGCAGATGCCGTCAAGCAGGCCGATATCGTCATGATGCTGCTGCCGGACGAGCAGATCGCGTCGGTCTACGCCGGCGAAGTCGCGCCGAACATCCGGCAGGGCGCGTCCCTGGCGTTCGCCCACGGTTTCAACGTGCACTACGGGCAGGTGGTGCCGCGCGCCGATCTGGATGTGTGGATGGTCGCGCCGAAGGCCCCTGGCCACACCGTGCGTTCGACCTACACCCAGGGCGGCGGCGTGCCGCACCTGATCGCCGTGCATGCCGACAAGACCGGCAAGGCGCGCGATCTCGCGCTCAGCTACGCAGTGGCCAACGGTGGCGGCAAGGCCGGCATCATCGAGACCAACTTCCGCGAGGAGACCGAGACCGACCTGTTCGGCGAGCAGGCCGTGCTGTGCGGCGGCGCCGTCGAACTGATCAAGGCGGGCTTCGAGACGCTGACCGAGGCCGGCTACGCGCCCGAGATGGCCTACTTCGAGTGCCTGCACGAGCTCAAGCTGATCGTCGACCTCATCTACGAGGGCGGCATCGCCAACATGAACTACTCGA
>CAXTDH010000657.1:0-2398 GCA_964242405.1 uncultured Rhizobacter sp.
TCTGCAGGGTTTCGCGTTGCCGAACTTCTATTTCCACCTGACGACCAGCTACGCCTTGCTGCGGCACTGGGGCGTGGAGCTCGGCAAGATGGATTTCCTCGGGCTGCCCAAGGGCTGAGGCCGCCGCCTCAAAGATTGCCGAACAAGGCCTTGCGCCTGGGGGTGTAGTGCCACCAGGGGGCAGGCGGGGCGCCGCCCATGAAGTCGGCGGCAGCCATGAAGGTGTCGAGCACGCAGGGGTCGTGACGCTGCCCGGTGGTCGCGCACAACTTCTGATAGAGCTGGAAAGCGTCCTGACCGCGAAGCTGATCGGGTCGCGAAATGCCGATCGACCGAAGATCGGCGGCGAGCGAAGGCCCGATGTTGGGCAATTGCTCGAGCACCGTGCAGGCCTCGGCGCTCGCCGCTTTCGGCGACTTGATCATCCTTGGAGGCCGCTCGGCGGGCCGGCTGAGCGATGCGGTCGTCATACCATCATGTGGTTACGAATGAGGCCCACTGCCAGGCCTTCCAGCTCGAACTGCGCTTCCCCCGCCTCGCCTCCGGTCGGGACGATCAGCGTCTGGAAGTCGGGGTTCTCGGGAATCAATTCGATGTGGTTGCGCATCCGCCGGAACCGCTTCACCGTCACCTCGTCGCCGAACCGGGCGACGACGATCTGCCCGTTCTTGGCATCCTTGGCCTTCTTCACGGCGAGCAGGTCACCGTCGATGATACCGGCGTCGCGCATGCTCATGCCGCGGACCTTCAACAGGTAATCCGGCCGGCGGGGAAACATGCTGGCCTCCATGAGATAGGTCTGGTCGATGTGCTCCTGGGCCAGGATCGGGCTGCCGGCAGCCACCCGGCCGACGAGCGGCAGCGTCAGCTGGGCTAGGCTCGGCAACGGCAGGCTGAACTGCTTGCCACGCGATTCGTTCAGCGCCTTGAGTGTTTCGGCGCGCAGCCGGATCCCCCGTGACGTGCCGCCGACCAGCTCGATGACGCCTTTGCGGGCGAGCGCCTGAAGGTGCTCCTCGGCGGCATTCGGCGAGCGAAAACCCAGTTCGCTCGCGATCTCGGCCCGCGTGGGCGGGGCGCCGGTGCGCTCGATCGCACTCTGCACCAGGTTCAGAATCTGCTGCTGCCGATCGGTCAGCTTCGGTTTTTCGTACATGCGATCGCTACTCATACGACGAGGCTGCGTCGACAGCCACCCGGATGTTCAGCTCGGTCCAGCTGAACATCCATCCAGCGTGTATTTTCATACAGGTGAGCGTCAAATGCAAAAGGTTTTTGGGCGTGTGGTCGTGCTGGGCACGGGCGGCACGATCGCCGGCATCGCTGGCGACGCTGCCGACAGCGTCGGCTACAAGGCCGCACAACTGACCGTCGGCGAATTGCTGGCGGTGCTGCCGGCGGCTCGCGCTTTCGAGGTCGAGGCCGAACAGGTGGCCCAGGTCGACAGCAAGGACATGACATTCGAGGTGTGGCGGCTGCTGGCCGAACGGGTGCGGCACCACCTCGATCGCCTGGAGGTGATGGGTGTCGTGATCACCCATGGCACCGACACCCTGGAAGAGACCGCCTATTTCCTGCAGCGCCTGCTGGCGCCGTCCAAACCGGTGGTGATCACGGCAGCGATGCGGCCGGCGACCTCGATGTTGGCGGACGGACCGCAGAATCTGGCCGACGCCCTCGATGTGGTCCGGGCCCCGGGCGCGCGCGGCGTGCTGGCGGTCGTCGCCGGGCAGGTGCACAGCGGGTCGGATGTGCGCAAGGTCCACCCGTACCGGCTCGATGCGTTCAGCTCGGGTGATGCCGGCCCGGTGGCGCAGATCGAGGAGGGTGTCGTGCGCCGGCACCGGGGCTGGCCAGCCGGCGTGCCGGTCACGATCGGCGCCTGGCCTGCAAACGCTGAGCAATGGCCCTGGATCGAGATCGTGACCAGCCACGCCGGCGCACGCGACGACGTCGTGCGCCTGCTGTGCGCCGCCGGCGTCGACGGCCTGGTGGTGGCGGCCACCGGCAACGGCACCTTGCACCGGTCGCTCGAGGCCGCGCTTCAGGCGGCCCAGGCGAGCGGTGTGGCGGTGCTGCGCTGCACCCGTTGCCTGGACGGCCGGCTGATCGACCCGCCAGAGGTGGTGGGCGCCGACGGCGTTGCGCAGCTGCCGTCGGCGGGCAGCCTCACGCCGGTTCAGGCGCGGGTCGAGTTGCTGCTGCAGCGGCTCGCCCGGCGCTGACCGGTCGGCTCCCTCAGGCGACCGTCAAGTTGACGTCGATGTTGCCGCGCGTGGCGTTCGAGTAGGGGCAGACCTTGTGGGCTTCGGCGACCAGCTTCTCGGCAGCGTCATGGTCCATGCCGGGAATGGTGACTTTCATGGCCACCTGGATGCCGAAACCGCCGGGAAGCCGG
>CAXTDH010000658.1:0-2397 GCA_964242405.1 uncultured Rhizobacter sp.
CCTACGTGCCGTGGATCGCCGCGGCCGGCGAGTTGAAGACCAAGCCGACCCAACACACCGTGCAGAAGATGCGCGAAATCGGCATCCAGCCCGACGTGCTGCTCTGCCGTGCCGACCGGGAAGTGCCCGACGACGAGCGCGACAAGATCTCGATGTTCACCAACGTCGGCCTGCAGGGCGTGATCTCGATGTGGGATGTCGACACCATCTACAAGGTGCCGCGCATGCTCCACGAGCAGCGCCTCGACGAGCTAATCTGCATGAAGCTGCAGCTGCTCACCAAGTCGACCAACCTTGCCCGCTGGGACAAGCTGGTGCACGAGGTGGCGCACCCGCAGCACGAGGTGAAGGTCGCGATGTGCGGCAAATACACCGAGTTGTCGGATTCCTACAAGTCGCTCAACGAGGCGCTGCGCCACGCCGGCATCCACAACCATGCGCGGGTCACGATCGAGTATGTCGACTCCGAGGTGCTCGAGGCCGGCAACACCGAGCAGCTCGGTCACTTCGACGCCATATTGGTGCCGGGCGGTTTCGGCAAGCGCGGCGTCGAGGGCAAGATCGAGGCGGCACGGTACGCCCGCGAGCACCGCATCCCCTATCTCGGCATCTGCTTGGGGATGCAGGTCGCGACCATCGAGGTCGCGCGTCACCTCGCCGGCCTGACGGATGCGAACAGCACCGAGTTCGATCCTGAGACGCCGCACCCGGTGATCGCGTTGATCGACGAATGGCAGGACGACGACGGCACCATCCAGAAGCGCAATGCCCAGTCGGATCTCGGCGGCACGATGCGGCTGGGGGCGCAGAGTTCGGACGTGCTGCCCGGCACCCTCGCCCACCGGATCTACGGCAACGTCGTCACCGAGCGCCACCGCCACCGCTACGAAGCCAACGAACACTACCTGGACCGCCTGCGCGGCGCCGGGCTGGTGATCTCGGCCATCACCCAGCGGGAGCGCCTGACCGAGATCGTCGAGCTGCCGCAATCCGTGCACCCCTGGTTCGTCGGCGTGCAGTTCCACCCGGAGTTCAAGAGCACGCCTTGGGATGGGCACCCGCTCTTCACCAGCTTTGTGAAGGCGGCGCTGGCACACCGGGCCGAGCGGGCCGAGTCGATGCAAGTGGTGGCTTGAAGGAGTCGAAATGGGTCTGCCGCAAAAAAGCCTCGCCTACATCACGCCCGAGGAGTACCTCGCGCTGGAGGCGGTTGCCAAGGAGAAGCACGAGTACCTCGACGGCCGCATCTATGCCTGGCAGGGCGACGGCCCGAACGGCATGGTCGGCGCTCCGCTCGCCCACAACCGGGTCAGCATCAACGTTCTGGTCGCGTTGCTCGCCCAGAAGCCGGGCACCGATTGTGAGGTGATGATGTCCGACGTGCGGGTCGCGCCCAAGGGCGACCGCACTTATTTCTATCCCGATGTCATGGTGCGATGCGGGCGTCGGTTGCCAGGTCATGTCATGGAAGTCGACGATGCCTGCCTGATCGTCGAAGTGCTGTCCGATTCCACCGAAGCCTTCGATCGGGGCGAAAAGTTTGCGGACTATCGCTCGATGGCGACGCTCGAGACCTACCTGCTGGTGCATCCAGGCAGGCGCACGATCGAGGCGTTCGAGCGCGCCTCCGGCTGGATACGCCGGGTGATCGAACCGGCCGATTCCCTCGAGGTGTGCGGCGGTCGCATGAAGCTGAGCCACTCGGGCGTCTTTGCCGGATTCTGACCATGCAACTTTGCGATTTCACCATCGGCATCGACCGCCCGTTCTTCCTGATCGCCGGCCCATGCGTCGTCGAGTCGGAGCAGCTGCAGATGGAAGTCGCCGGGCGGCTGAAGGAGACGTGCGCCACGCTCGGCATTCCGTTCATCTTCAAGTCGAGCTACGACAAGGCGAACCGGTCGAGCGGCACGTCGTTTCGCGGTCCGGGCATGGACAAGGGGCTCGAGATCCTGGCCAAGGTCAAGCGCGAATTGAAAGTACCGCTGCTCACCGACGTGCACGACGCTGCGCAGATCGAACAGGTGGCAGCGGTCGTCGACGTGCTGCAGACCCCCGCGTTCCTGTGCCGCCAGACCGACTTCATCCATGCCGTCGCCCAGAGCGGCCGCCCGGTCAACATCAAGAAGGGCCAGTTCCTCGCCCCGCACGACATGAAGAACGTCATCGACAAGGCGCGCGCCGCCGCTCGCGCCAAGGGTTTGGCCGACGACGTCTTCATGGCCTGCGAACGCGGTGCGAGCTTCGGCTACAACAACCTCGTCTCCGACATGCGCAGCCTCGCCATCATGCGCGAGACCGGCGCGCCAGTGGTCTTCGACGCGACCCATTCGGTGCAGCTGCCCGGCGGCCAGGGCACCAGCTCAGGCGGCCAGCGGGAGTTCGTGCCGGTGCTGG
>CAXTDH010000659.1:0-2384 GCA_964242405.1 uncultured Rhizobacter sp.
GCTGGGCCGGGCGCTGCTGGGGGCGGCCGCTCCGCTGTTCTCGGTGGTCTATCCGCGCATCGTCGCCCGCTTCGCCGCCGGCGGCCGGGTGGCGCTGCGCTATGCCGCCGGTTGGGGTGTCGGCGGCTGCGTCGGCGGCCTGGTTTTGCTCGCCGCCGGGGCGATCGCCTGGCCGCTGCTGACGGCGCATGCGCCCGAGCGCCTGGCCGGCTTCGACCCGCTGCGGCTGAAGGCGGTGCTGCAGGTGCTCGGCTGGCTGCTGCCCTTGCTGCTCGGCTGGAAGTTCATCGGCTACTGGATGCTCGGCAGCCGCCGCTTCGACACCGCTTATCGGAGCTGCGTGATCGCCGGCGGCGCCGTCGGCACGGCCGCGGCGTTGACGGTCGGCGGCGCCTCCGGGGCGGTCGGCCTGGCATGGACGAGCCTCGCCGTCGAGCTGCTGGTGATCGCCCTGGCGCTGGCCGGCATCACGGTCACGCGGCGTCAATGGCGCCGCCCGCGCACTGCCTGACCACGGCACCCCAACCCTCTCGAGCGGCGCAGCGATGGGCATCGACATCCACAACCTGAACTTCATGGCGCATGCGGCCGACCTCGGCGCGCGCTTCGATGCCACCATCGGCATCGGCCGCCAGGCGGTGTTCATCGACGACTGGATGCTGGCTCGGCATCGCACCGCCCGAGGGCTGCCGCCGCTGCGGGAAGCGCCGCCGCAGCAGCAAGCGCCGCTGAAGCAACAAGCGACGCCAGCGGCCCTCGTTTCGGCGGCGCCCATCTACTTCGAGCCGATGCTGCAGCAATGGTTCGGCGCCCGCGAGGTCGACTCGGTCGACGCCTCGCCGTACGAGCAGGCCCGGCTGCTGCACGACATGAACCTGCCGTGGCCCGCGGACGGCCCGCTCGCCGCCGCGCGGGGCCGCTTCGACGCGGTGCTCGATTTCGGCTGTCTGGAGCATGTCTTCGACTTTCCCGTGGCCTGGCGCAACTGCGTCGACCTGTGCCGGGTCGGCGGTCATCTGCTGCACGCCTTGCCGGCGAACAACCTCGCCGGGCACGGCTTCTACCAATTTTCGCCGGAGCTGTTCTTCAACCTCTACCGCCCCGAGCGCGGTTTCGAGCTGAAGGCGCTGTACGCGGCGCTGAAGGCCGATCCGAGCCGTTGGTGGCAGGTCGCCAGCCCGCTCGAGCTGGGCCGTCGGGTCAATCTGCGCAACAGCCACGAGGTCTACTTGCTCGTGCTCGCGAAGAAGGTGCGCGAGACCGGGCCGTTGCCGGCACCGCAGCAATCGGACTATGCGGAGCAGGCATGGCGGTCGCCGGTGGTCGCGCCGTGGACGGCAAACTCGGCCGCATCGACAACCGCCCTGTCGGCACCGACGACCGGCGCGCCGGCATCGACAACCGGCGCATCGGCACCGACGACCGGCGCGTCAGCATCCACCACCGGCGCGGCGACGCTGAGAGCCGGATCGGCGGCAGTGCAAACCGGCTCGTCGGTGCACCCCAGCGGCTCGCGCCAGGCGATCGCGGCGCGGCTCGCCTCGATCGGCTTGATCGACACGGCCCGCTCGCTGCGCGAACGGCTGCGGGCGATTCGTTTCAGCGGCTTCGAGCTGCCGTCGCCCGACTACCGGCGACTCGATGTCGACAAGTTGATCGCGCGGCGAGGCGAAGCGGCTGCATGACAGGCGTCGAAACGGCGATCCGGCCCGGCGCCGCCCGGACGCCGGTGCGGGTGCTGTTGCTGTGTCAGGGCCTGGACCTTGCCGGCGGCGTCGAGCGCTTCGTCTGTACGCTTGCCAATCATCTGACGAGCCAGGGTTTCGATACCGCGTTGGGAAGCGTCGACACGCTGCGCAGCGCGGTCGCTTATCCACTCGACCCGGCGGTGCGCGTGCTGACCGGGCGGCTGGCGTCGAGCCGACGCGACCCGCCCGAGCGGACGCGCGGCAGAGCGTTGCGGGCCTGGGGGCTGTTCCGCGAGCAGTGGCGCATCGGCCGCGCGCTCGCCGGCGTGATCCGGGCCGAGCGGCCGGACGTCATCCTCCTGAACGGCCTGACCACCGCCTGCTCGGTCCTGCTGATGCACCCCGGTTGCGCCCGACGGACCATCTGCTGCGACCACAACCACTTCGACGCCCGTTCGCGGCCCTGGCGCTGGCTGCGACGACGGCTCTACCCGAGAGTCGCCGCGCTCGTCAGCCTGACCGAGGCGGATGCGGCGCGGTTTCGGGCGTTGAACCCGCGCACCGAGGTGATTGCGAATGCATCCTCCTTGTCGCTCGATGCAGCGCCCATCGAGCCGCCGCGGCAGCCACATTCAGGGCCGCAGCCACAGCCACAGCCACAGCCACAGCCACAGCCACAGCCACAGCCACAGCCAC
>CAXTDH010000660.1:0-2379 GCA_964242405.1 uncultured Rhizobacter sp.
GGTGTCGATGTCCTTGTAGTCGATCTGCTTGACACCGGTGACGGTGAAGCGGCAGAAGCGCTTGCGACGAAACAGCAGCGACTGGGTGTTGCGTTTGGGTTTGCGGTCCTTCGAGAACCGGCCTTTACCACGGGGTGGGGGCATGATGAAACCTCTGGGTAGATCGTGTCCGGATGCGGTCGCACCGGGACAGTGGTGGAAAAGCTGAACTCGAGATCAATCGAGCTCGGTGATGTGAAAAACGATGCCGCGACCGTTGCGCTGCGAGCCGAGAAAACCGCCGAAACCGTGTTCGCTGCCGAGTTCGAGACCAGCCGCCCGTTCGGTGATCGCGCCGATCGCCCGGGCCTTGATGTCCATGGACACCTTGCGCGGCTGGCCGTCCTGCGTGACCTCCGATTCGTGCCGCAGGCCGAGATCAAGCGCCGGCAACCCGGCGGGCGTGTAGCGCAACAAGCCCCGCTCGACCAGCCGCGCCGACAGGAGCAGCCGATTCACAGGCCAGCGCCGATCAGCTGCTCAGGCAGCTCGACGCGGCTGCTGAGCGAGCAGCTTCAGGCCGACGCCTCGGGCTGAGGCTGCGCCTGGGCCTGCGTCTGAGCACGCTCCGGACGATCGCCGCGGTCACCGCGATCAGGACGGTCGCCCCGATCACCCCGGTCGCCACGGTCACCCCGATCGGACGGCGGCGCCGACTTGCGAGAATCTTCCCGTTCGACCATCTTCATCATCACCGACGGGCCGGCAGCGGCTTCGTCCGTCTGGACCGTCAGGTGGCGAAGCACGGCATCGTTGAAGCGAAAGCCGGTTTCCAGCTCGATCAGCACATCCTTGCCGCATTCGATGTTGATGCAGAGGTAGTGCGCCTTGGCGAGCTTCTGGATCATGTAGGCCATCTGCCGACGACCCCAATCCTCGACCCGGTGCACCTTGCCGCCGCCCGCGGTCACGACACCCTTGTAGCGTTCCAGCATGGCCGGAACCTGTTCGCTCTGATCCGGGTGGATCAGCAGCACGATCTCATAATGACGCATCGAATCTCCTTGTGGTTTCCATGACTGCGAATGCAGCCCGGGTTGGCAGCCACCCCGAAGCGTCAAGACCCGGGTGTGGCAAGGCGAGCCGATGATTATAGCTCTGGCCGGTATCGACCAGAAACCCGCAACACGCGTCGCAATTGGCCGCCAGCCACCCGTCTTATCCGTGGAGGGCCACCCCCGAAGCTGCGCTCCAATCGACGTGCACGGCCGCACGCGTCTTTTCATGAAAGGCTCCGATCGATGAGCAGACCTCTGTTGAGCGACGCCGGTGCGGCCGGAGACGGGCCGCAGGCTTCCGACCCCTGGCAGCTGACGCGCGCCCAGACCGCCCTCGCGACCCAGTTCGCTCCCGAGGACGACTACCTCGCGACCACCAAACCGGAAGTCGGTCGCGTCACCGGCATCGATACCCATGAGCTGTTCGTCTCGTGCGACCCGGGGCAGGCGCTGCAACAGCAGTTCGAGCACCTGCAGCCCGATTTCATTGCCGTGCACGACGTCGGTACCTCGTCGGCGCGCAAGCTGCTGGTCGGCATCGCCGCCGCGAGCGGTCGGAACATCCAGAGGCTCGTGATTCGCCGCCAGGGCTACGGCACGCCGCTCGCCTCGATGGAGTTCGTCGAGCTGCCCACATCGAACAGCGCGGTGCTGCGCATGTACATCACCGATGCCGATGCCGACACCACCGCCCGACATGCGCTCGCCCGTACGCTGCTCGGCTACAGCCGACTGGGCGTGCTGATGGTGGGCGACCTGCCGTCGCACGCCATCCAGTCGGCGCTCAAGCCGATACGCGAGGCGATGGTGGGCGGGCCCTGGCCGAACCGGCAGCTGCTGCTCCTGCCGCTCGCATCCGCCAGCACCTTGAACGCCGATGGCAGCGAACTGGCTGCCGGCACCCAGGTGAACGTCCGAGCGACACCCCAGGTGATCCGCCCTGCCGACGCCTGGAACTTCATCAGCGCGAGCTGGAGCGGGCTCGGCGACGGCCCAGCAGGGGGCACCGGGGCACCGGCCGTGCTGTTGAAGCTGCGCCGCAGCGGCCCTTCATTGCCCGGCGCGGCCACCGCCCCGCGGCCGACGAACCCGCTGACGATGCGGCAGATGCCGGGGCTGCCAGGAGGGCCCGGCCGGCAAACGGCGATGCCGGCTGCCGCTCTGCTGCAACGCTACCTGCAACAACTCGGGCAGCTGGCCGGCCTGCTCGGCTGCTGCATCTTCGAGGTCGCGAATGGCCGGGAGATTGCCCATGCCGGCGCCGGGCCGGGCGCGACGCCGCTGGCACTCCAAGGCATGCAACTGCTGGCGGCGATGAGCACCGCCAGCCGGGGCGCGTCGA
>CAXTDH010000661.1:0-2369 GCA_964242405.1 uncultured Rhizobacter sp.
GGGCAGGCGCGCTTGGTCGAGAACACCTTGACGCTGCCGATGTGCGCCGTACCGCCACCGCCGAGCATCGCGCCCTGCAGGCCGTCGAGCGGCGCCAGCAGGTGCATCACGCCCTTGCCGAGTTCGAGCGCCGAGGCGAGCATTGAACGCAGCTCTGCCTCGTGGTCGGCGCTGACGACGATGTCGCCGATCGGCAATTCGAGCGTGTGCTCCTTGAAGCGGTCGAGCCGCGGCCAGGGATCGACGGCGACGAATTCACCGTCGACGCGCAGATGGGTGTGGCCGCGGTTCTTCGCCCATTTCGCGAGGTCGGTGTAGAGGCCCTTGCGGTTGACGACCAGCGGCGCCAGCAGGCCGACGTGCTCGCCGCGGTGGTCGCGCAGCAGTTGCGCGCTGATGCTTTCGGGGCTCTGCGGCTTGACCGGTGTGCCGTCCAGAGTGCAGTGCTGCAGGCCGAGCTTGACGTAGAGCAGGCGCAGGAAGTGCCAGACTTCGGTGGTGGTCGCGACCGTCGACTTGCGGCCGCCGCGCGAGAGCCGCTGTTCGATCGCGACCGTCGGCGGAATGCCGTAGACCGCATCGACCTCCGGCCGGCCCGCCGGCTGGACGATGCTGCGGGCATAGGCGTTGAGCGATTCCAGATAACGCCGCTGGCCTTCGTTGAAGAGGATGTCGAAGGCGAGCGTAGATTTGCCGCTGCCGGAAACGCCGGTCACGACGCTGAACTTGCCGCGCGGAATCGACACGTCGAGCGACTTGAGGTTGTGCTCGCGGGCGTTGACGATGCGGATGTGGCCGTCGTCGCCTCTTGCTCCCTCTTGCTTCGGGCGAGCGTCGGGGTGAGGCGGCCGGTCGCGCACCTCGTGGACGCTTCCCATCGCCACGTCGTAATCTGCCAGCGCCCGCCCGGTGTGCGAGGTCGGGTGCCGCTTGATGTCTTCCGGCATTCCGCAGCACACCACCCGGCCGCCGGCGTCACCGCCTTCAGGCCCGAGATCGACTACCCAGTCGGCGGCCCGGATCACGTCCAGGTTGTGCTCGATCACCAGCACCGAATGGCCGGCGTCAAGCAGCTTCCTGAACGCCCGCATCAGCTTGGCGATGTCATCGAAGTGCAGACCGGTGGTCGGCTCGTCGAACATGAAGAGCGTGCCCTTCCTCGCCAGCGGCTGGCGGCTGATGGCGATCCGCTGCTGGCTTTCGGCGAGGAAGCCGGCGAGCTTGAGCCGCTGCGCCTCGCCGCCGGAGAGGGTCGGCACCGGCTGGCCCAGCTTCACGTACTCGAGGCCGACATCGACGATCGGCTGCAGCACCCGCAGCACTTCGCGGTCGTCACGAAAGAGCTTCACCGCCTCGCTGACGGTCAGTTCGAGCACGTCGGCGACGCTCAGGTCACGAATGGCCGATGGCTGTGCTGCCTGGACGCCCGCAATGCCCGCAATGCCCGCGTCAGCCGAGGCGAACGGCGCCACGCCGGCAACATCCGCCCCACCCTGCATTCGCCGATCGATCTTGACATCGAGGATCTCGGCACGGAATCGCCTGCCGTCGCAATCGGGGCAACGCAGGTAGACGTCGCTCAGGAACTGCATCTCGACATGCTCGAAGCCCGAGCCGCCGCAAGTCGGGCAACGGCCATTGCCGGCATTGAAGCTGAACATGCCGGCGCCATAACCGCGTTGCAACGCCAGCGGTGCCTGGGCGAACAGCTTCCGGATCTCGTCGAAGGCGCCGACATAGCTCGCCGGGTTGGAACGCGCCGTCTTGCCGATCGGCGACTGGTCGACGAACACCGCCTCGGTCAGCCATTCGGCGCCGAGCAGCGAATCGAATTCGCCGGGCGCTTCGGTCGACTTGCCGAAGTGCCGCGCAAGCGCCGGGGCGAGCACGTCCTGCATCAAGGTGCTCTTGCCGGAGCCGGACACGCCGGTCACGCAGACCAGGTGCTGCAACGGGAACTCGACCGTCACGTTCTGCAGGTTGTGGTCTCGAACGCCTTGCACGATGAGCTTGGGCGTCGATTCGCTCACCAGCCGCTTGATGCCGCCCAACCCGACCTGCCGGCGGCCACCCAGGTAGGCGCCGGTCAACGTGTCGGCATCGCGGATGGCCTGCGGCGTGCCGTCGAAGACGATCTGCCCGCCCCGCTCGCCCGGCCCCGGGCCCATGTCGATCAGCCGGTCCGCCGCCAGCATCACCAGCGGGTCGTGCTCGACGACGACCAGCGTGTTGCCGGCGTCGCGCAGCCGGTGCATCGCCTCGACGATACGGTTCATGTCGCGCGGGTGCAGGCCGATCGACGGCTCGTCGAGCACGAACATCGTGTTGACGAGCGAGGTGCCGAGCGCCGTCGTCAGGTTGATCCGCTG
>CAXTDH010000662.1:0-2369 GCA_964242405.1 uncultured Rhizobacter sp.
ATGATCTTGAAGGCTTCGGTCACCTTCTCGGGGGTGGCACCGCCGCCCACGTCCAGGAAGTTGGCCGGCTCGCCGCCGAACAGCTTGATGGTGTCCATCGTCGCCATCGCCAGGCCGGCGCCGTTGACCAGGCAACCGATGTTGCCGTCGAGGCTGATGTAGGCCAGGTCGAACTTGCTGGCTTCGACTTCGGCCGCGTCTTCTTCGTCCAAATCGCGCAGCGACACGATTTCGGGGTGGCGGAACAGCGCGTTGCTGTCGAAGTTGAACTTGGCGTCGAGCGCCTTGATGTTGCCGGGCTTGCCGTCGACCGAACCTTCGAGGATCAGCGGGTTGATCTCCGCGAGCGAGCAGTCGGTCTCCATATAGCACTGGTACAGCTTGCGGATGACGTCGATCGCCTGCGGCTGGCTGTCGGCCGGTACGCCGATACCGTCGACGAGTTCCTGGCCCTGGGCGTCGGTCAGGCCGGTCGCCGGGTCGACGAACACCTTCAATATCTTCTCGGGCGTCGAATGGGCGACTTCCTCGATGTCCATGCCGCCTTCGCTGCTGGCCATGATCGCGACCTTCTGCGTCGCGCGGTCGGTCACCGCGGCGACGTAGTACTCCTTTTGGATGTCGGCGCCTTCTTCGATGAGCAGGCGGGCGACCTTCTGCCCGTCCGGCCCGGTCTGATGCGTTTTGAGCTGCATGCCGAGGATCTCGCCGGCCAGCTTCTTGACATCGTCGAGCGAGCGTGCAAGCTTGACGCCGCCGCCCTTCCCCCGACCGCCGGCATGGATCTGCGCCTTGACGACCCAGACCGGGCCGCCGAGCTTCTGCGCCGCCTCGGACGCTTCCAGCACACTGAAGGCCGGATAGCCACGCGGAACCGGCACGCCGAACTGGCGCAGGATTTCCTTGCCTTGATATTCGTGGATCTTCATGAGGATCTCAAGCTTTCTGATTTGCGAAAAGGGGTCGCGCGCCGGCGCTCGCCGGTACGAGGCTCGCTGCGTCTGCCGGGGCGTCGGAAGCGTCTGGAGAGTACGGCCCGTGAGTCGCGTGAGGCGCGGCTAGACCGTCAGGCGCGTCAGGCGCGTCGGGACCATGAGGCACGTCAGGCGCAGCAGGCGCGTTGCCGACACTGTCTTGCCGAGGCGCTCGATACCAGCGGGGGTAGTGCTCGCGAACCGTCGGGCCATCCAGCCGCAAGGCCTGGCAACGGTCGAGCTGGAACGGCTGCTCACTGCCGGGCGCCTCGCCGCGGCTGTCGATGACATTGCCGGCGAACGCCTGGATGACGGCAGTCGGCAGGACCAAGCTCAACTCATCGAGGTGGGTGCAGCCCTTGACGCCGCCCAGACGATCCCGTACACCATGGCGAAAGTTGCGCATCAGGTTCAAGCCGACGAGCCGGCCATAAGCGTCGCCATAGGCATCGCATTGGCCGGGATAGGGCATCGAGTAGGTTTCGGCACCGGCTTCGAGGATGTTCAAGCGCTCATCGACGACGAGGCGCAGCAGCATGTGGTGAATCGGCTCGCCGGCCGGCCGCATGCCGTCGACCATCTTCACTGGGTGGCTGCGGACATCCTGGATGCGTGCGTCGACCTCCCATAAGCCGTTGCCACGGGCGTAGATCTGCACGTCGATGCTGCGGCGGTGCGTGAGCTGACGCTCGGGCGCGGCGGTCGGCAGTGGCATCGTAGGCAGAGGAGGGTTGCGGCAGCGCGAAACGAATGGCGACTCGGCACTCGAACCAGAGGACGATCGAAAGGCCGATGAGTCGGGTTCGGAGCGAACGAATTCAAAGCAGAGGAATGTAGCATGCTGCTCTGCAACATGCCGGCACGGACTGCAACGCGCCGGTGCCCCTCAATCGGCCGAGTCGGTGTCACTCGATCGATGGCGGACTCGATCGACGGAGCCGGTGTCATGATGGTGTGCGCCCCCATCGCGCAACACTCGCCTGATCACCTCCGGGGAAAAGCCACGCGCCGCGAGGAAACGAGCGCGTTTCGCGCGCTCGGCCGCGGTTTCGGGCGGCGTTTCGAAGCGACGGCAGTAGACCGAGGCGGCACGCGCCTCTTCGGTCTCGTCGAGACGCTGTTTCGCCTCGGGCGTCAGCACGACCGCATGCTCCTTCAGCTCCTGCCGAATCCGCAGGTTGCCGAAGCGTGGGCTGCGCGCATGGATCCGGGATTCGGCGAAGCGGTCGTCGGAGGCGAACTGGTGGGCGGACAGCCAGTCGAGCACCGCCTCGACCTGCGCCTTGGGGTCGATCGGCGCTTCAGTGTCGGCAGCTTGTCGACACGTTGGCGAAGTCAAGAACGTCGACGACATCGGGGGCGTCGAAGCTATCCGGGATGTCGAGGACCTTGCTT
>CAXTDH010000663.1:0-2366 GCA_964242405.1 uncultured Rhizobacter sp.
TGCCGAAGGTGGTCAGGGTCGTGAAGAGCGCAAGGCGGCCGGCCGGCAGGTCGAGGATGCACGGCACCAGCAGCTCGTCGTGAAGGGCCGCCGGTTCGCCCCGGCGCTGCTCGGCAAGGGCCGCGACGTTCGGATAGGCCGCCACCTCGCGCGCGAGCCGGTCGAGCATGGCGTCGTGGCCCACGCCCGCCGCGGCGCGGTCGAGTGCGCCAAGGAGGTAGCCGGCCCATTCGGGGAAGTTGAGCGTCCGCGCGGCCAGGCCTTCCGGGTGCAGGCTCGCGCGAAACACATTGATCGGCGGCTCGCGCAGGAAGGGCGGCAGCAGCGTCGTCAGGGCGGTCGCGGCGCGGTTGGCGAGAACGATGTTCCAGTGCCGGTCGAGTACCAGGCCGGGGCAAGGGTCGTGAGCCGCCAGCAGGCGTTCGAGTGCTGCCCGAACCTTCAACATGGCCGCGTCGTCGAGCGGCCGCTCACCGTAGCGCGGTGCATGGCCGGCTGCCAGCAGCAGTCGGTTGCGGTCACGCAGCGGCAGCTGGAGCTGGTCGGCCAAGGTGATCAGCATGCCGGCGCTCGGCCGTGCGCGTCCGGTCTCGATGAAGCTCAGGTGCCGGGTCGAGATGCCGGCCTCGAGTGCCAGCGCGAGCTGGCTGAAGCGGCGCCGCTCGCGCCAGCCACGAAGCAGCGCGCCGACGCTGGCGCTGTCGTCGGCAGGTCGTACGGGGGGCGATCGGTACAGGGTGGCGGGCACGGTCGTCAGGGTGCGAAATGGCGGTCGGTCGGGTCGGTCCGGTTGGTCCGGTTGGTCTGGTTCGTCGGGTCGTTCGGGTCGTTCGGGTCGTTCGGGTCGATCATGACGCGACGGCCGCGGCGTTTCCATGACCTCCGAGGTTATCGCGCACGCCACCCCACCGCAGGACACTCGAAGCCTCTGAAACGACAAAGGATTCGTAATGACCGCTGCCAGCATCCTCCCGCTTGCCGTTGCCTTGATGATCGGCATCGCCGCCCTCGGCTCGTGCATCGGCATCGGCCTGGCGTCGATGAAGCTGCTCGAGGCGAGCGCCCGACAACCTGAATTGATGGCGGACCTGCAGACCAAGTACTTCCTGGCGGTCGGCGTGACCGACGGCGCCTTCATCATCGCGACCGGCATCGGCCTCTGGTTCGCCACCGCGAACCCGTTCGGTTGAGGAGCCGACCTCGCAGCGGTCGCAGGGGGCCACGCTTCGACCCGCGGAAGTCCTGCAGCCGTCCTGCGGCGGTTTTGTTGGGGTCACACGGCGGCCCGGCGGCGGCCCCCCCGCTGTGCGTCGTCATGGAACGCGCTGTTGACTTACCATGGCGTTGCCGGCAGAAAGGCCGGCACACGTCTTCAGGGCGGGGCGAAATTCCCCACCGGCGGTAAATCGGCAGCGCGGCTCGTTCGCGCGGCCGATGAAGCCCGCGAGCGCTCGGCACTCCCCGTGTCGAGGTCAGCAGATCCGGTGAGATGCCGGAGCCGACGGTTCAGCGACGGGGCGCCGGGCGAGAGCCGCGGGTGCTTCGACGTCAAAGTCCGGATGAAAGAAGATGTGCCGATGCGGTTCGGCCGCGCCGTGGGTGACCGCCTGGGTTGCCGATGGCGTGGCCGCGCCCCATTTGCGCGCCCTGAAATGTTTTTCGCCAGCATTTGCGAGGAGCGTTTCATCCATGTCCGCCGTCACGACCACCACCGCTGCCACCGGTTCCCTCCGCGGAACTGCCACGGCCACCCTCCCCGACCCGAGCGCCGCTAGCACGACCGACTCGGCTGCTCTGGCACTCGCCGGCGCGGGTACAGCCACCGGCTTGGTTACAGCCACTGCCACTGCCACTGCCACTGCCGCTGCGGCTGCGGCTGCCCCCGCTCGCACTTCACCGTCCACAGACGCCAGGGCGGTGTTCCGTCACGGCGGCGCGATGCCGCCGCGATTGCGGATCGCGATCGATGCCATTCGCCATGGCCGGGCGGTCGTCCTGCTCGATGACGACGACCGGGAGAACGAGGGCGACCTGATCGTTGCCGCCGAGCGCATCACCGTACCGATGATGGCGACGTTGATCCGGGAGTGCTCCGGCATCGTCTGCCTGTGCCTGGAGGCCGAGCCGCTGCAGCGTCTGGGCCTGCCGCCGATGGTCGCGAGCAACGGCAGCCGCCATGGCACCGCCTTCACCGTCTCGATCGAAGCGCGCGAAGGCGTCTCGACCGGCGTCAGCGCCGCCGACCGGGTGACCACGATCCGCACCGCGGTCGCCGACGAAGCGACCGCCGCCGACCTGGTCAGCCCGGGCCATGTGTTTCCGCTGCGGGCGGCGCCCGGCGGCGTGCTCGAGCGGCGCGGCCATAC
>CAXTDH010000664.1:0-2359 GCA_964242405.1 uncultured Rhizobacter sp.
CAGCGGCACGCCGCGCACATCCGGGTTGCGCGGGTTGTCGACGGTGAAGTCGTACCAGAGCACGCCGCCGCCGGGGCGCACCCATTGCCACATCCGGTCGGCCAGGCGCTGCTGAAAGGCGTCGTCGAGCAGCGACGAGAAGACGGTCGCCTGGTAGACGATGTCCAGACTTGCCGGTGGAACGTGCGAGCCGCCCGCCCCGGTCGCGTCGCCGGGATGCAGCGCCACCGCGGGCGGCAGGCAGGCGCGAGCGGCTGCGCAGCGTTCCGGCAGCAACTCGATGCCACTCAGGTGCGCCGGAGCGAAACCGAAGCGGAGGAAATCGAGCAGGTTGCCGCCGCCGCCGCAACCCACCTCGAGCAGCCGCAGCGACGACAGCTCGGTCAGCCCATGGCGAGCGAAGAGCCGCAGCAGCGCACGCTGGCGTTCCTGCAGGGCAGCGAGTGCCGCCGGGTTGAAGAGGCTGTAGCGCGGGTCGAGGCCGGCGCGCCGGGCATAGCGCTCGCGCACCGCGGCAGCTTCCTCGGGGGCGTCGCCGTTCATCTGCTGGGCGCGGCGAAACGAAGGTCAGCGTTCATCTGCTGGGCGCGGCGAAACGAGGGTCGGCGTTCATCTGCTGAGCGAGGCGAACCCGGGCCGGCCGCTGCGCCCCCGTGCCGCATCCCAGGCGCCGACGAGCGAACCGGCGCCGTAGCCGAGATGGTAGGCCGCGACGACGAACGGCAGGCGCAGGGCCGCGGCCCGGTCGAGCGGCGTCTGCCCCATGATCACGGCCAGGGCCGACCCGGCGACGACCAGGACATACAAGGCGCTCATGATCGCCAGAGGCGCGCCAGGGCCGCCGGCCAACGCGCCCAACGCCGCGAGGCCCCAGGCTGCGACGAAGGCGCCCGGCACCAGGTGCCGCCAGGACGCCGCCTGGCGGTGCTTTCTCATCACGAACGGCTTCCAGTAGCCGTACTGCAGGTACTGCCGGAAGACCTGGCGCAAGGTCGAGCGCGGGCGGTAACGGCTGCGGATGGCCGACGACTGCCAGATGCGCCCACCGCCCCGCACGATCCGCAGGTTGTGCTCGTCGTCCTGGTTGCGCACGAGAGATTCGTCGAAGCCGCCGAAGCGTTCGAAGCTGGCCCGGGGCCAGCAGCCGAGGTAGACGGTGTCGACCCAGCCGTCGAAATCGAGGCTGCGCGAACGGGCGCCGCCCGCCACCCAGCGCGACTGGAAGGCGGCCGCCACTGCCCGCTGGGTCGGACCGGCGCCCGGCTCGGGTTCGGCACGCCAGGGGCCGCCGACGTTGTCCGCGCCGCTGGCGGCAAGCGCGGCGAGGCAGGCGGCGAGGTAGTTGTCGGCGTACTCGGTGTGCACATCCATCCGGACGACGACCTCGCCCGAAGCCCGGTCGAGTGCCGCGTTCAGGCCGGTGGAAACGATTCGCCCGGGGTTGGCGACGCACTCGATTCGCCGATCCGCCGCGGCCAGGCGTTGCAGGATCTGCGCACTGCCGTCGTCGCTGGCGCCGTCGGCAATCAGCAGTTGCAGGCTGCAACCGGCCGGCATGAACTGGCGCAGCACACCGGCGACGAAGGGCTCGAGGTGGCGCCGCTCGTTGCGGCACGGCACGATCACGGAAACCCTGCCCGGCACCGGATCAAGCATGCAGGTTCCGTGTCGCGCCCTGCCCGGCGCTCGTTCTGGCAGCCGGCGGGGCGCCCTGCCCGGCCACCGACCGGATCAGCGCCGCCCAACGGTCGAGGTGCCGGCTCAGGCTGAAGTGGTCGCGGCTGCGCCGCCAAGCCGCGCGACCCATGCGCTCGCGCAGCGCCGGTCGGTCCAGCAGCACGGCGAGTGCCTCGGCCAAACCCGCGACATCACCCGCTGGAACGACGATGCCGGTGCCGCATTCGCTGGCGCCGTTGACAGTCGTACCGCCGATGCCGGTGCCGCTCTCGATCACCTCCGCCGGCCCGGTCGGGCAATCGAAGGCCACCGCCGGCAGCCCCATGGCCTGCGCCTCGAGCAGCGCCAGCGGCAGGCCCTCGTAGCGCGACGGCAGCACGAAGATCGCCGCTTCGCGGTAGTGGCGCTCGATCTCGCGGGTGGGCGGCCACCACTCGATATCGGCGTCGATGCCGAGCCGATGGCTCTCGGCCATCAGCGCCTCGCGCAGCGGCCCGTCGCCGACGATGCGCAAAGTGGAGGGCGGTGGCGACGGGCGCTGCTGCAGTTGTTGCCAGGCCTGGAGCAGCAGGTCGAAGCCCTTCTGCTCGACGCAGCGGCCGATGGCAAGAACCAGCGGCGGCACACGCTGTGGCTGTGGCTGTGGCTGTGGCTGTGGCTGTGGCTGTGGCTGTGGCTGTGG
>CAXTDH010000665.1:0-2345 GCA_964242405.1 uncultured Rhizobacter sp.
GCTGGAATAGTTCAACTCGCCCGCCCCGAGCTTGCCCATACCGAGCACGATCAGACCGCGCCCGCGTCCGGGATCGGCGGGATCGGGCAGGGTGAGCTTGCCGGTGGAGGCGGTGGCGAGCAGCAGATGGTCGATGGCCTTGCGCAGCGCGGTCTCGGCGAGCCAGGACAGCGTCGCGGTCACGCGGGCGAGTGGCCACGGGCCACCGATGTCGGCAATGGCGCACAGCAGCGCGGTTCGGCGCTTGGCGGCGCGCAGGCTGGCGGCAATGGTGGCTTGCGACGCCCCCGGGTCGAGCGCGTCGAGCTCGGCGCCGATATGAGCGAGGGCGGCGTCGGGGCCAGTTTGCCAGCACGTCAAGGCGGTCGTGTGTTCGCGCACCAGCAGGTCGGACAGATAGGGGCTGCCGCCGCCGAGGGCATCGAGCATACGGCGGCCGTCGTCGCTGGCGGCAAGCGCGGTTTCGGCAGGACCGAGATCGGCAAAGCGCTCGATCAATCGGGCTGCAGCATCTTTGTCGGCCGGTTCGGGCCAGCAGGGTGGACGGGTCATCGGGCGGTAGCGTGTCCGCGGTAGGCGAGACCCGTCAACCGGACACGGTCGGGCGGCGGGCAGCGTGGCGGGTCGCAAGCTGGCCGGCCAGCGTCGTTCGGCTGCTGCTCGGGCTCATTCTGGTCGGGTGCGGGCTGTTCGCAGTGGCCGCGATCGGGCTGGCCTGGCGGCTCGCGCAGGGGCCGCTGGATGTGACCTGGCTAATGCGCCAGGCCGAGACGATGCTGATACCGGCGGATGGCCCGGCTCGGGTCAGGGTCGGGCGGGCGACGATCGCGTGGAACGGCTTCAACGGCGGGGCACATAGCGGGCTTAGACTGCAGCTGAACGACATCAGGGCGGGCGCGGCGAATGGGCCCGGGGCGAGGATCGGGCGGGCGGATGTGACGCTGGCGCCGACGCCGCTGCTGACCGCAACGATCGCGCCACGCAGTATCGTGCTCGATGACGTCCGGCTACGGGCGATCCGGGGGGCCGACGGGGTGCTCCGCTTCGACGTGGGCGATGCCGATCCTGGCGGCGGCGGCGGGTTTGACGATATCCTGTCCGAGTTGCGTCAACCGGCGGGAAGCGCGCGGCCGGATTCCCAGCTCGGCTCCCTGGAGCTCGTGGTCGTCGAGCATGCGCGATTGACGCTGACGGACGAGGCCTCCCACCTGTCCATCGAGGGCGAGATCGCCGATCTCGAGCTGCGGCGGCGCGAGGGCGGTGGGATTACCGGGGCCGCCAAAGGGAGCTTCGCCGTCGGCGGCGCGTCAGTCGCCCTGACGCTGAACGCCGCGCTGCGGCCCGATGGAGCGACGCATTTCGAGACGACCCTGGCCCCGTTCGGCACGGCCAGCATCGACACGGCTTTCCTGGCCCGCCTCGACCCGGCGCTCGCGATCCTCGATGGCGTCGACACCACAATCTCGGCACAAGTCAGCCTCGACCTGTCGGCCGTGCTCCGCCCGCAGCATGCGACGCTGCACGCCGCAACCGGGCCAGGGACGTTGACGGTCCCGAACAGCACGCCTGTCAGTTTCGACTCGTTGGCCGTCACCGGGGCAGCCACCTGGGACGACACCTCCTGGCATCCCAAGACGCTGACCATCGACCCGGTCGAGGCTGTGCTCGTGGCAGGTGGGACGCGGAAAAGTATGGTCCAGATCACCGCTGAAATTTTCCGGCAAAATACGCAATATGAAGCTAACGGGACTTTAGGGTTCGACCACGCGTCGTTTGCCGATCTCCCTGCGCTCTGGCCGGCCGCATGGGGCGGGCATGTGCGGCCGTGGCTGACCGATAACGTCACCGCTGGCGAGGCGCATGATGCTGCCTTTACGGCGACCGTCGCCATCCCGCTGGCCGACCCGAGCCAGGCGAGCGTGACAGCGGCCGGTGGGACTTTGAAGGCGGACGACGTGGTCATCCATTGGCTGCGGCCGGTGCCGCCGATCGAGCACGCGCAGGCGACGCTGACCGTGACCGGGCCGGACGACCTGGTGATCGCTGTGCCAAGGGCCAACCAGGGACCGATCGCGGTGCGGGACGGGCTGCTGCGATTCACTGGCTTATCGCAGAAGGATCAGTATCTGGCGCTGACGGCGGCGGTGCAGGGGAGTGTGCCGGACCTGATCAAAGTGCTGCGCGAGCCAAGGCTGCAGCTCCTGGCGGCCCATCCGATCCCGATCACCAGTTCTGCGGGAAAGGTTGCGGCGCGGCTGTCGGTCGATGTGCCGATGTTCGATCACTTGACGTTCGACCAGGTGTCGATTGCGTCCAAAGGGCGGCTGACGGGCTTGCGCCTGGGT
>CAXTDH010000666.1:0-2344 GCA_964242405.1 uncultured Rhizobacter sp.
AGGATCGCATGGATGCGGTTGAAGCCGTCGGCGGCATCGCCGCCCTGGCCCGGGCTGCGCTTGTTGCAGCGGGAGCCCTCGTCGTCATAGAAATAGGTGCAGCGCGTGCGCTGCAGGATGTTGCCGCCAACGGTTGCCATGTTGCGGATCTGGGCCGAGGCACCGGACGTGATGGCCCGGGCCAGCACCGGGTACCGCGCGCGCACGGCATCGCTGGACGCAACCGCGGTGTTGCGCGCTGCAGCACCGATCCACAGGCTGCCATCGGCGCGCGCTTCCACCGCAGCCGACAGGCCGGTGACATCGACCAGCACGCTCGGCCGCTCGATCGTCTCGCGCATCAGGTCGACCAGGTTGGTGCCGCCGCCGAGGTATTTGGCGCCGGTCGTGCTGACCCGCCGGAGGGCATCGTCGACATCGCTTGCGCGGGCATAGGTAAACGGGGTCATGTCGGCACGCCTCCGCAGGTTTCGGCGATGGCGGCGACGATGCCGTTGTAGGCGCCGCAGCGGCACAGGTTGCCGCTCATGCGTTCGCGCAGCTCGTCGTGGCTGAGGGCGATGGCCTCGGCCGACAGGTCGGTCGTCACGTGGCTGGGCACGCCGCGCTGCAGCTCGCCGGCCATGCCGACGGCCGAGCAGATCTGCCCGGGCGTGCAGTAGCCGCATTGGAAGCCGTCGTGCTCGATGAAAGCCGCTTGCAACGGGTGCAGCGTGCCGTTCGAGGCGAGGCCCTCGACCGTCGTGACCGAGCGGCCTTCGACCTGCACCGCCAAGGTGAGGCAGGAGAGCACGCGTTCGCCGTCCACCAGCACGGTGCAGGCGCCGCAAGCCCCCTGGTTGCAGCCCTTCTTGGCGCCGGTCAGGTGCAGGGTTTCGCGCAGCAGATCGAGCAGGGACACTCGGGGATCATCCGGCAGCGCCGCGGGCGCTCCGTTGATGGTGATGGTCATGAAGCTTCCTTTGGGCAGGGGCGCCTGCGCGTCCGCCAGCATACCGCCGGAGCGCCTGTGGATTCAACCCGCGACCAGCGGCTGGCCGACGATCGCCGACGGCGGCTGCTCGGACAGCGAGCCGACGCTCGACACGCCGTGCCACTGCATCGCCTGCTCGTGCAGCGACGTCATCAGGTCGTCGGCCATGGCCTCGAGCAGCTTGACCTCGCGCTGGCTCAAGCTGCGCGGCTCGATGTCGAGCAGGCACAGGGTACCGAGGATGTGGCCCGCGGCGTCGCGCAGCGGGGCGCCGGCGTAGAAGCGCACGCCCTTGGCCGCGAGCGCCGGGTTGCCGACGAAGCGAAGGTCGCGGGTCACGTCCGGCACCACCAGCGTCTGGGCGGTCGAGACGACATGGCCGCAGATCGACAGCGGTCGCGGCAGGGCCAGCTCGGTGGAGGTGACGACCGAGACGCCCGAGGCGTCGGGCGCCAGCAGCGGGCCGTAGGCGGCGCCAACCTTCTGGCGGTCCTCCTCGATCAGCGTGACCATCGCCAGCGGCACGTCGAAGATGTCCGCGGCCCGCTTCGACGCTGCTTCGAACAGCGGCGCAGCCCGGTCGTCGAGCGCGCCGCTGGCCCGCAGCGCCTCCAGCCGGGCCGGCTCGTCGGCCGGTATGGGCGCCGGCTGGAAGGCATGTTCCAGCTGGCTGCCGGTCAGGGCCACGATCTTGATGACGGCCTCGTTGACGGAGGTGACGACGGCATCGGCACCCAGCGTCTTGCAGGCGTCTTCGCCCAGCAGGTCGGGTGGCGCGTTCCAGAGGCCGAGGATGATGTGGACTTCCGGCCAGCGGCGGCGCAGGCGCCGGCAGAACTGCCGCGCCGGCACCCTCGGGTCGGCGCTGAAATAGGACAGCAGCACCACTCGCGCCCCCTTCAGGTCGAGCCGGGCGATGTAGTCGGAGCTGACCGTGGCCGCCGGCCGGTGCTCGGCCGGCGAGTTCTCGATCGACAGCGCATGGGCCAGCATGCGGGCGGCCAGGGTGTCGACCTCCCATTTGGCGCCGATGCAGACGGTCGTCAGGCGCCCGGAGCCGGCGGCGCCCGGGTGCTGCTCGATGATGTCGTCGATCAAGGCGTCCATGCCGATGACGACCCGGTGCCGGTGGTGGGCGTTGGAGGCGCTGGCGTGGTCTCGGGCGGCCCGGCGCAGCACCGAGAGGCCGACCTGGTCGTAGAAGGCGGGCACGGTGCCGACGGCGGTCTGTTCCTGGGCGAGGTCGATGGCCTCCTCGATGTCGCCGGCGAGCAGGCGTTGGTAGATCCGGGTGGGGGTGTCGAGCGCCGGCTGGCTGCCGAGCAGCACGTCGAGGAACTGCAGCCGCGGCAGGTAGCGGCCGATCACCAG
>CAXTDH010000667.1:0-1393 GCA_964242405.1 uncultured Rhizobacter sp.
CGTCGGCGACCTGTTGCTGACGACCGGCAAGACCATGACCGACGCGGGCGTGGAGGTCGAAAAGTTCCACCCGGTGCACTGGGCGCACCTCGGCCACCTGAACGACCGCACCCACCGCAAGCTGCTGATCGTCGACGGCCGGGTCGGCTTCACGGGTGGCGTCGGCATCGCCCAGGAGTGGACGGGCCACGCACAGGACCCGGACCATTGGCGCGACACCCACGTCCGGATCGAGGGCCCGGTGGTGGCCCAGATCCAGTCGGTCTTCCTCGATAACTGGATCAAGGTGACCGGCCATGTGCTGCACGGCGGCGACTACTTTCCGGAGTTGCCGAACAAGGGCGAGAGCGCCGCCCAGATGTTCTCGAGCTCGCCCACCGGCGGCAGCGACAGCATGCAGCTGATGTACCTGTTCGCGATCACCGGGGCGACGCATTCCATCGATCTGTCGGCCGCCTACTTCGTTCCCGACGAGCTGACCAAGCAGGCGCTCGTGAAGGCGATGGGCCGGGGCGTCAAGCTGCGGATCATCGTGCCCGGCAAGTACATCGACAGCGACATCGTCCGCCGCGCTTCCAAGGCCGGCTGGGGGCCGCTCCTGCTGGCCGGCGCCACGATCGCCGAATACGAGCCGACGATGTTTCACTGCAAGGTGATGATCGTCGACAAGCTGCTGGTCTCGCTCGGCTCGACCAACTTCGACAACCGCAGCTTCCGGCTGAACGACGAGGCGACCCTCAACATCCTCGACCCCGCCTTCGCCGCGCGGCAGACGGCGGTGTTCGAGGCCGATCTGAAGCAGTCGACGCCGATCTCCTTCGTGCAGTGGTCGAACCGGCCGACCAAGGAAAAGTTCAACGAACGGCTGACCAGCCTGATCGGCTCACAGCTCTAGCTTTCCAGCCGGAACGCCACCTTGAGCGTCACCTGGAAGTGCGCCACCTTGCCGTCGACGATATGGCCGCGGGTTTCGAGCACCTCAAACCAGTCGAGGCGGCGAAGGGTGCGGGATGCCGTCTCGACGGCGTTGCGGATCGCGTCGTCGGTGCCGGTCGTCGACGACCCGACCAGTTCGACGTACTTGTAGACGTGGTTGCTCATCCGGGTCCTTATGGTTGGAAAGGGGGCTCCGATCGTACGCCGCTCAACCGTGCCAGTTCACCACCGTCTTCGTGGTGCTGAAGCCCTCGAGCGCCATCAGGCCCTTCTCCCGGCCATGGCCGCTGCGCTTGGTGCCGCCGAAGGGCAGTTCGACGCCGCCGCCGGCGCCGTAGCAGTTGATGAACACCTGGCCCGAGACGATGCGCTTGGCGAGCCGGTGCTGGCGGCTGCCGTCACGCGTCCAGAGGCCGGCGACCAGGCCGTACTCGGTGCCGTTGGCGAGTGCGACCGC
>CAXTDH010000667.1:1403-2336 GCA_964242405.1 uncultured Rhizobacter sp.
GCTTCATCCTCGGTGTCGAAGACCTGGGCCGCCAGCACCGGGCCGAAGATCTCCTGCTGCACCAGGGGGTGGTCGGCCGCTACCGGGCCGAACACCGTCGGCGGCACGAAGTAGCCGTCGGCCAGCGACGCGGCCGGCAGGGCCTCGGCGAGCACCGGCACGCCGTCGCGGCGGGCGGCGGCGATGGCGTCGAGCACCCGGCGCTGTTGCGCACGGTTGATGAGCGGCCCGAGGTCCGCGTCGTCCTCGGGCACGCCGATCCGCAGTGCCGCGAAGTGCCCGGCGACCATCGCCATGAACGGCTCGAAGATGCGGCGCTCGACCAGCACCCGGCTGCCGGCCGAGCAGGTCTGGCCGGCGTTCTGGACGATCGCCTTGCACACGGCGGCCGCGGCGGCCTCCAGATCGGCGTCGGCGAAGACGAGTTGCGGCGACTTGCCGCCGAGCTCCAGCACCACCGGCACATGGTGGCGGGCCGCGGCCTCCTGCACCAGGCGGCCGACCTCCTGCGAACCGGTGAACGACAACAGATCGATGCCGGGGTGGCCCGCGAGCGCCGCGCCGACCTCCTCGCCGAGGCCGGTGACGATGTTCAACGCCCCCGCCGGAAAGCCGGCCTCGACCGCGATCTGCGCCAGCGCCAGGCAGACGAGGCAGGCGTCCTCGGCCGGTTTGAGGACGACCGCATTGCCCATCGCCAACGCCGGCGCGAGGGTGCGGCCGAAGATCTGCGCCGGGTAGTTCCACGGAATGATGTGACCGGTCACGCCCAGCGGCTCGCGCACCACGCTGACGTCGTAGCCGTTGAGGTAGGGGATCACCTCGCCGTGGATCTTGTCGGCCGCGCCGCCGTAGAACTCGAAGTAGCGGGCCACGGCGCGAATGTCGGCCCGCGCCTGCGAGATCGGCTTGCCGGTGTCGTGGGCCTCGATC
>CAXTDH010000668.1:0-2328 GCA_964242405.1 uncultured Rhizobacter sp.
TGCTGTTCGGCACGCCCGACCGGTTCATCGACATGGTGCGCAACGGCTACCCGGTCGTCTACCGGCCGGCGAGCGTGGCGTTCTTGAAACCGCAACGAATCGCCGGCCACGTCGTCCAGGCCGTCCACCTGACGGATGCCGAGGGCACGCTCTGGCTCGCGGTGTATCAACTCGAACGCCAGGCCGACAAGCGCTGGCGGATCAGCGGCTGCGACGTCGGGCCGGGGCAGGGCCGCATCGCCTGAACACCCGCGGCACCGATTCGATGCCAGCACGAATTCGACGCCACCATTGAAAAAGGCCGGCGAACCGGCCTCTCAGCGATCGGACGAATCCGATTACTTCATGCCGGCCGAGGCAGCGCCCATCGACGCCGACGATGCCGCCTTGGTCTTGTGCGCCTTCTTGGCGTGGTGCTTGCCGCCCATGCTGCCCGACGCGCCGGCCATCGGCTTGTCCGACGACATCGGGGCAGAGGCGGCTTGAGCGAAGGAAGCGCCGGCGAAGGCGGTCATCACGGCGGCGATAACGAGAGATTTGATCATGGTGGTGTTCCGATCTTGAAAGCGGAGTCGTAATGGCCCGACACCCGGGAGCTGGCCCGGCGAGCGTCGGGCTTGGCACGAACAACGCGGCAGCCCGAAGCTCGGTTTACGCGATTTTCAAAGTTTTTTCGGCACGATCCGCTCCGACGTGGTGGCCGGGGGCGGTGGCCCGGCTCGTGTCGGAGCCGGGCAAGCGCAGGGCGGGTGCCTAAACTAGGCAAGGATGCGCGACCATGATTCGGCTGATACGGCCCCGGCCCGGAGCTTCCTGGCGCTTGTGCGCGCGGCCGTCGACGAGGGCAGCTTCCTGCGGCTCGTGCTCAGCAAGCCCCAGGGTGGCGCCGGTACAGCCGATCGGCCGCTCAAGGTGTCGGCTCGGCTGCTGCGGCTGAAGAACGAGCTCGTCATCAACCTGGTCGAGAGCTACCGGACACGCGACCTGACTCGGAACCTGCCGGCGGACGCGGCCGTCGAGGCGATCGGCGACGCCATCGGTCACGGCACGGGCCGCTTGAGGGGCGACATGATGGGCCGAGCGACGGGCGACGCGACGGGTCAAGCAACGGGCAACAGGGCAGACCGAGCAACGGGCGACGTGATGAGCGGCACGACGGACGACCGGACGGTCGACGGGGCGATCGCCGGCTTCGGCCATGCGCAGCTCTTCACCAGCACCGAGGACGTCCAGCTGATGGTTACCAAACGCGGCCGCCAGACCCTGCTTCGTGCGAAGAAAGCGGGCACCGGCAGGGCCGAGGGCGCCACCGCGCCGGCGAGCGTTGCCCCGGAGTTGCCAGCGCACGACCGCCGGAAGAACCGGCCGATCGCGATCGAGCGGCCTTACCTGCAGCACCTCGGCGTGACCGATCCCGCGCACCGCCTGGTGCCGGCGATGGCGCGCAAGTGGAAGCAGATCAACAAGTTCGTCGAGGTGCTCGACCACGCGCTCGCCGAGACCACGCTCGCAGACGACAGCCGCCGCGCCGGCGCGCCGATCGAGGTGCTCGATTTCGGCAGCGGCAAGGGCTACCTCACTTTCGCGACCCACGATCACCTGCGCCACACGCTGGGCCTGCCGGTGAAGGTGACCGGGGTCGACCTCAAGGCCGACATGGTCGCGCTCTGCAACCGCGTCGCCGGGCAGGTCGGTGCCGAAGGCCTTGCCTTCACGCTCGGCGACGTGTCGAGCCACGCGCCGCAGCGCGCCGACGTGATGATCGCCCTCCACGCCTGCGACACCGCGACCGACCATGCGATCCATGCGGGGCTGCGGGCCGGTGCAGCCATCATCATGTGCTCGCCCTGTTGCCACAAGGAACTGCGGCCGCAGTTGCTGAGCCCGCATCCGCTTCGACCGATCCTGAAGCACGGCGTGCACCTCGGCCAGCAGGCTGAAATGCTCACCGACGGTTTGCGGGCCCTGCTGCTCGAAGCCTGCGGCTACGACACCCAGGTGTTCGAATTCGTCTCGCCGGAGCAGACCAGCAAGAACAAGATGATCCTGGCTGTCAGGCGCCCGACTGGTGTGGATGCAGGCTCGGCGGCCGAAGCCGTCTGGCAGCAGGTGGCCGACCTGAAGGCGTTCTACGGTATCCGGGCGCAGTGCCTGGAGACCTTGCTGCGAGCCGATCGAGCCGACGGAACCGGAATCGATCGAATGAGAGCCGATGCCGGCCCCGGCCCGGGTTCGACGCGCCCCGACGCTGTCGTGGTGGCCGTCAGCCGCACGGCACGATCTTGAATTCGACGCGCCGGTCCAGCGCATCGACCGTGTTGTCGGTAC
>CAXTDH010000669.1:0-2327 GCA_964242405.1 uncultured Rhizobacter sp.
TACCGCGAGCGGCTCAAGGCACTGCCCGACTTCTTCGCTGCCGACGGCATGCGGTCGGCACAGCATTTCGGGACCAGCGCCGATGGCACGCGGGTGCCCTATTTCGTGGTCTGGCCCAACGGTGTCGACGCCGGCACCCGGGTCGAGGGCGGCAGCCCGACGCTGCTCTACGGCTACGGCGGCTTCGAAATCGCGTTGCAGCCACGTTATTCGGCGGTCCAGGGCAGCGCCTGGATCGAGCGCGGCGGCGTCTACGTCGTCGCCAACATCCGCGGCGGTGGCGAATACGGGCCAGCCTGGCACCAGGCGGCCGTGAAAGCGAACAAGCAGCGCAGCTACGACGACTTCATCGCCGTTGCCGAGGACCTGATCGCCCGCGGCATCACGACGCCCGCACGGCTCGGCATCCAGGGTGGCAGCAACGGCGGCCTCCTGGTCGGCGCCGCCTTCACGCAGCGGCCGGAGCTGTTCAGCGCCGTCATCTGCAGCGTGCCGTTGCTCGACATGCGGCGTTACCACCGGCTGCTGGCCGGCGCCTCGTGGATGGCCGAATACGGCGATCCCGACTTGGCCGAGGAGTGGGCCTGGATCGCCGCTTACAGCCCCTACCACCGGGTCGTGCCGGGAACCGACTACCCGCGTGTGCTGTTCACGACCTCGACCCGTGACGACCGCGTCCACCCGGGTCATGCCCGCAAGATGGCGGCGCGGATGCTGTCACAGGGCCACCCAGTGCTGTACTACGAAAACATCGAAGGCGGCCACGGCGGCGCGGCCGACAACGCACAACGGGCGCATGTGCTGGCTCTCGAGATGAGCTACCTCTGGCTGCAGCTCGGCGGCTGAGCGAAGTCGACCCACGGCTGGCGTGACCATCAACTCGCCAGCCGCCCCAGCTTCAACGACAGCACCCGGTCGCAGCGGGCCGCGAGCGACGGATCGTGCGTCACGAGCACGAAGGCCATGCCCTGTCGTCGAGCCAGCCCGAGCATCAGCTCGAAAACGCCATTCGCCGTTTCACGGTCGAGATTGCCGGTCGGCTCGTCGGCCAGCACGCAGCCCGGGCGGCTCACCAGCGAGCGGGCGATCGCGACCCGCTGGCGCTCGCCACCCGAGAGCTGCGACGGGCGGTGCTCCAGTCGCGCCGCCAGCCCGACCGCCTCCAGCACCGCCGCTGCCTGCGCCCGCGCCTCCGTCTTCGCAATGCGGCGAATCCGCAGCGGCATGGCCACGTTGTCGAGCGCGCTGAATTCCGGCAGCAGGTGATGGAACTGGTAGATGAAGCCGAGGTGACGGTTGCGCCAATCGCCCTGGGCCGCGGCGCTCATGGCCGCGAAGTCGCGGCCTTCGAGACGGACCGCGCCGGCGCTCGGCGCCTCCAGGCCGCCCAGCAGGTGCAGCAAGGTGCTCTTGCCCGAACCCGAGGCGCCGACGATGGCGACCGTCTCGCCGCGGGCGACGGCCAGGTCGACGCCCTGCAACACCTGCACGTCGAGCCGGGCATCGCCGCTGCCCTCGGTGAAGCGCTTTTCCAGCCCGCGCGCGACGATGACCGGATCGGAACGCGCTTCGTGGTCGATAGCTGACGTCTTCGACTCGACACCACGTTCACGCGACGCCGCCGCCCGATCAGCGATCGTCGGGCCTTCGCTACTCATAACGCAGCGCCTCGGCCGGCTGCACACGGCTCGCGCGCCAGCTCGGGTAGAGCGTCGCGGCAAAGGCGAGCAGCAGTGAGATGACCACGATCGGCACGATGTCGGCGCTTTGCGGGTCGCTCGGCATCCTGCTGATGAGGTAGATGCTCGACGGCAGCACGCTCACCCTCAGCACCGCCTCGATCAGCGCGACGAGGGTGCCGACGTTGAAGGCGATCAAGAGGCCGAAGAACACGCCGAGCAGCGTGCCGATCACGCCTGACAAAGCCCCCTGGACGATGAAGATGCCCATCACCGACCGTGGGCTCGCGCCCAGCGTCCGCATGATGGCGATGTCCGATTGCTTGTCGGTCACCGTCATCACCAGCGTCGAAACGAGGTTGAAGGCGGCGACCGCGACGATCAGCGTCAGGATGATGAACATCATGCGTTTCTCGAGCTGCACGGCCGCGAACCACTCGCGGTTGGTGCTCGTCCAGTCGCGCACCAGCACGCCGTCACCCAGGCTGCGTTCGAGTTCGGCGCCGACCTGGCGGGCCTGGTTCGGATCGCGCAGGCGCAGCTGCACGCCGGTCGGGCCTGCGACCCGGAACAGCTTGGCGGCGTCCTCGATGTGGACCATCGCGAGCGTGCTGTCGTACTGGTAGTGCCCGGCGTCGAAGGTGCCGA
>CAXTDH010000670.1:0-2035 GCA_964242405.1 uncultured Rhizobacter sp.
GCAGCGCCGTGAGCTCCAGGCGCCAGGGCTGGCTGAGCGCCTCCTCCAGCACGAAGGCCTCGACCTGCAGGCCGGTCAGCTCGCCTTCGGCGTCCAGGCGGTAGAGGCGGGTGGCGCTGTCGAAGAAGGTGCCGGGCACGCCCGAACGGCTTGGAGATTCCGGCACGAATTCCTTTTTGCAATACAGTGCAGCGACCGTCTGGCGCATCGACCGTCCGGCACAGCGCCAGTCAATAAGATGATGAGAGCAGGCGGGCACTCTCATTCTGGACGCCCCGACGGTTATGTCTCGTCTCAGCGCGTTTCGCGGAGGAAGATGGCTTTGTGGTCTTCGAATCCGACCGGTGCGGACGTGTGCTCGTGAATGACCCTCAAGACGTGGCCGCTCGTCTTCAACACCCAGCTGATCCGGTTCTGCAGGGAACGGAGGTCTTTGCCGTCGGGGCCGACCGCGGTGTAGGTCACGACGGCCGACATCGCCGCGACACCGTCTCCCGATGTAATTCGAACGTCGTCGAACCGGACGATGCAGACTTCGTCGACGAGCGATGAGAACCAGCCTTCGACGGCGACTCTCCAGGCCGGCGCGCCTTCATGGACCCAGACGCCCCATGTGTCGAACACCCGGACCTTCGGGTCGTAGAGGCGCATCAACGCATCTGCGTTTTTCGTTCGAACGGCGGCCTTGTAGCTTTCAAGCGCCTGCAGCCCCTGCTTTTCAGGAACGCTCAATTCGCCTGCCCGCGTCAGCCGCTTACGCCACCCGCCCGAACCACCACACCGACAACCCCGCCGACAGCGTCACCAACAGCGCCCCCACCACCGCCAGCAGCGCCGTGATCTCGGTCTCCTTCTTCTCGACGACCAGGCGGGTCGAGAGCGACTGATAGACCTTCTTCAAATCCTCCGCCGTCCCGGCGTAGAAGTACTCGGCACGCGTCATCTGCGAGATGTTCTTCAACGTGTCCTCGTCGAGCCGCACCCGCATCGACCAGCCTTCGAAGCCGATGGTCTCGCCGTCCTTGGTGCCGACGCCGACGGTGTAGACGCGCACCCCCCGGTCGGCCGCCATCTTGGCCGCATCCATCGGATCGGGGCCGGTGGTGCGCTGGCCGTCGGTCAGCATGATGATCGCGGCGGACGAATAGGAGCCGGGCGGCACCGGCGTGAAATCCCGCTTCGGTTTGTCGTTCGGGCTGGCGGGCATGTCGCGCTGGCCGGTAATGTCGGAGAGGTCGATGCCGGCGTCCGGGAAGATGGTGGCGAGCGAGAGCACCAAGCCGCTGCCGGTGGCCGTGCCGCGCTGCAGCTGGAAGCGGTCCAGCGCGGCCACCACGTCTTCCCGGCTCAGCGTCGGTGGCTGCACCACGGCCGCGGTGCCGGCGAACTGCACCACGGCGATGCGGACGCTCCTCGGCAACTCGGCGACAAAGGCCTTGGCCGCTTCCTTGGCGGCGGTGATGCGGTCGGGCAGCACGTCGGCCGCGCGCATGCTGCCGGACACGTCGATCGCCAGGACGATGGTTTCCTCCTGCGACGGCAGGCTGATCACCGCGGCAGGCCGGGCCGCGGCCAGCAGCAGGGCGGTCAGGGCGGTCAGCAACAAGGCCGGCGGAATGTGCCGCCGCCAGGCGCCGCGCGGCCCCATCGCCTCCTTGACCAAGCTGAGGCTGGCGTAGCGCAGCGAGGTCTTCTTGCGGCGCTTCATCAGCCAGACGTAGAGCAGCACCAGCAGCGGCACCGCCACCAGCGCCCAGAGAAGGCTGGGCCAGAGGAACGTCAGCGCTTGCGGCTGCAGCAGTCCGGGATTCATGGGGTTGCCGTCCTTGCAGAAATGGGTGCGGACGCAGTGATCGAAGCGATATGCGACGCCGCTTCGCCGGCGCGCCCGGCCCGGCCGCTCCAGTTGGCGAGCCGGCTGCGCTGCTTGCGAAGCTCGGCAAAGCGCAGGATGGCGGCCATCAGGTCGTCATCGGTGGCGAGCTCCAGCGTGTCGACCCCGGCGTGGGCCAGGGCGTCGAGCAAAGCCGCTTCC
>CAXTDH010000670.1:2045-2321 GCA_964242405.1 uncultured Rhizobacter sp.
GCAGCCCCCCTTCGCGCCGAACGGCCGCAGCCGCGAAGCGCTGACGAAAGCTCCGGTCGTGGGTGTCGACGACGATCTGCTCGCCGGTCTCGGCGTCTCTCATCGTGATCAGGCCGAGGTCGGGCAGGTCCATCTCGAGCGGGTCGAAAAGGCGCACCGCCGTGACCTCATGGCGTATCGCCAGTTGCGTCAGCGCCGCCTCCCAGCCCGGCCGGCTGATGAAATCGGAGACGACGAAGACGCTGCTGCGGCGCTTGACGATGCCCTGGGCCGCGA
>CAXTDH010000671.1:0-2314 GCA_964242405.1 uncultured Rhizobacter sp.
AGGTCGCGAAGTCGGTGCCGTGGTCGAGGTTGAAGCCGCGCAGGTAGTACTGGTTGGCCTTGCCGTCGCCGCTGTGCTGGCTGACGATGACGCCGGGAACGAATTCGAGCACCTCCGCCGGGCGCAGCGTCGGCCGGCTCTCGATCAGCTTGGCGGTCACGCTGCCCTGGCTGGCGGCGTCCGAGGTGCCGACCGCGTTCTCGTAGTTGCCCTGCACGGTCACCGGGGGGAGCCGGGCCGGCGCGGGCGCCGAGGGCGTCGTTTGCGCCGCAGCGATGCCGGCACTGCCGAGCAAGGCGATCCTGAGGGCGAGGGGCAGCGCTTGCAGGCGGTCGTGACGGGTCATGAAAGCTCTCACGGGTGACGGAACGGGTGCGCGGGTCGATCGCCGGGAGGCCCTGACGACTCTACGCCAGCCAGGCTGCCCTGGATGCGCACCGAAATGAAATATTCTGCTTACTTCATACTACAAGCTCAAGTTCTACATTCAACTCGCCAACTCGCCAACTCGCCAACTCGCCAACGCGTCTTGCCCGCTGCTGTCGTCGGTTTCAGGCGACGCTGCAGCCGTGAGGCCGCAAGGTCGGGCTCAGGTCGACGGCTTCAGGTGGACGTGGACGGCCGCGCCGCCCGCGCGTCGCTTTCCACCATTCCTGCCCTTGCCGCTGCCGCCGCCATGCGGCTCGTGCAGGTCGACGCTGATGATGTTGAGCTTGCCGTGGTGGACGCCGCGCTCGGCACACACTTCGTCCGAGAACCGGCTGACGTCGGCGGTCTTGCCCCGGAGGATGACCGTCTCCAGGCAATGCTCATGATCCAGGTGGGCGTGCATGACCGACACCGTCAGGTCATGGTGGGCATGGTGCAGCACCGCGAGGCGCTCGGCCAGCTCCCGCTCATGGTGGTTGAAGACGTAGGAGAGGCAGGCGACGCACTGCTTGGCGACGGGGCTCTGCAGCCGGGCCTTGCCGATTTCCGCCCGCAACAGGTCACGGATCGCTTCGGAGCGGTTGTCGTAGCTGCGCTCGGCCATCCAGGCGTCGAACTGTTCGGCCAGCCGGTCGTCGAGGGAAATGGTGAAGCGTTCCATGCGGGTCGGACGAGTGGGAGCGTCACGACTGTACGCGCTGACCATGCCCCGGCGACGAACACCGAACGACGGTAGGATGTCTGCATAAATCTTCTCACGCCATGCACCAATTCGACTTCGCTTCGGGTTTCTTCCAGCTCGCTGTGCTGGTGTTGCTGCTCGGCATGCGCCACGGGCTGGCGCCCGACCATCTGGCGGCGATCGACGGCCTGACGCGTGCCAACGCCGCCACCAGGCCGCGCCTGGCGCGCGCCGCCGGCCTGCTGTTCTCGCTCGGTCACGGGGCGGTGGTGGTGGCGGTGGCGGTGGCGGCCTGCCTGCTCGCCACGGCCTGGCAGCCGCCCGGCTGGGCGCTCGCCTTCGGCGCCTGGGCGTCGATCGCGCTGCTGGTGGCGCTCGCTGTCGCCAACATCGCGGCGGTGCTTCGTGCCGATTCGAACAGCGTGCCGGCGTTGGTCGGCTGGTGGGCGAGCCTGCTGTCGCGCTGGTTCTCGGCGGGCAGTGTGCCGATGGTGCTGACAGTCGGCGCGTTGTTCGCGTTGTCGTTCGATACCTTGAGCCAGGCGGCGCTGTTCGCGGTGATGTCGGTTCGCCATGGCGGCCTGCAAGCCACGGTGATGCTGGCCGCCTGCTTCGTCGCCGGGCTGCTGGCGGTCGACGCGGTCAACGGCATCTGGATCTCGCGCCTGATCGGCCGCGCCGACCGGACAGCCAGGGTCGCTTCGCGGGCAATGGGCCTGACGGTGGGCGCGCTCGGCCTGCTCACCGCGGCGCTCGGTGTCGTCGTGCAGCTGGCGCCGGCCGCGGCGGCGTGGGGTGAGGGGCGGGAGGCGTGGTTCGGCGTCGCCCTGATCGCCATCGTCTTCGCCAGCTTCCAACTGGCGATGTGGCTGGCGGCCCGGCCGTCGCGGCAGGTCGCCGCCGAACACGTGCCGGTGCTCCAGCGGGGTTGAAGCACGCGGCTGCCGGCCGTCTCAGCCCTGCTCGGTGCCGCCTCTGCGCGGCCGGCCGCCTCTGCGCCACCGGCCGCGCCCGCCGACAACGGCCAGCAGGCCGAGGCCGCCGAGCAGCAGGGCGTAGGTCTCGGGTTCCGGTACCGCAGCGGTGACCGCCAGCGGCGCGTCCAGGCCGATCAGGATGAACTCGGTGCTGTCGGGGTCGACGCGGGTGCGGCCGCCGTTGCCCGGGTAGTTGTTGTCGTTGATCACCAGCAAGGTATTGGCG
>CAXTDH010000672.1:0-2310 GCA_964242405.1 uncultured Rhizobacter sp.
CCCCGCCCCGCGGCCGCGGGGACAGGAATTCCCCCCCGCCGCTCGCCGACCCGCAAGCGCGACGGTTCCGTCGACCGCAGCCCGCTATTCCGTGCCCCGAGTGACTCGAGCGCCGCGACCGCACGCGGATCGTCGCGGGTCGTCGCCGCCACGGCTGCCGAACCTGCAAGCCGTGCCCGCCGGCTCGCCGCAGCTGCCGAACCTGCAAGCGGTGCCCGCCGGCTCGCCGCGGCTGCGAGCAAGCCCTCGAACGCCGCGCGGCTGCAGCTCGAAGCGCCTGCGCTCACGGCCGTCGTGAGCGCGCCGTTCGCAGCCGGCGCTTCCCTGGCAGCCGTTTCGAAATCGTCCGTCAACGAGCCCACCGCCGGGCAAGCCGAAGCGCTCCTGAACGAGCGCCGCCGCGTTCAGTCGCTCGAAGACGGGTTGTCGCGCTTGCAGGCCGATGCCGCCGCCAGCCGCCAGACGGTCGCTGGCCTGCAGTCGCGGCTTGAGCAAGCGGAGGCCGAGCGCTACGCCAACCCCCTGGTCGCGGGGCTCGCGGCGGCATCGGCCCTGTTGGCGCTGGTGCTGGCTGCGACGATGCGGCGCCGTGCCCGCGGCCCTGCCACGGCGGCAAAGTGGTGGAAGGTCACCGGGGTTGCCTCGGCCTTTGGCCGTCCGTCGACGCTGGTCGATTCCGACCCTGTCGCGCCGGAAGCGTTGATCACGCCGGACGCGTTGCTCAAGACGGACGCGCTGCTCGTACCGGCCGCATTGCGCGAGACGGCCAGGTCGAAGATGCCGGAGGTGGACGACATCGCTCACTCCAGGGCCGTCCTGGCGAGTGGCCCGACATCGAGCGGTACTTCGCCGACAGCGCCCGTCGAGCCTCCATCGTCCGCCGGCCGGCCCGACGTTTCCGCGCGGCCGAATCTTCCTGCGGTTCCGTCGCGCGGGCCTGTGGCGGCCACCAGCCGCGGGGCGCCGAGTGGCGTGGCGGCCGTGGCTCAGCCGGTGCGGCCGATGCCGATCGGCAAGGGCGCGCCCGAGCCGTCGTCCTCGGTCGAGGAGCTGATCGATCTCGAGCAGCAGGCCGAATTCTTCGTCGTGCTCGGGCAGGACGACGCCGCGATCGAGCTGTTGACCCAGCACCTGCAGGACGAAGACCCAGCCAGCCCGCTGCCTTACCTCAAGCTGCTCGAAATCCATCGTCGCCGGGACGACCAGGCCGGCTATGAATCGATCCGCAGCCGATTCAACCGCGACTTCAACGCCTACGCGCCCGGCTGGGACGCGGATCTTCGGGAGGGCCGGACGCTCGAGGAGTACCCGGATGTTCTCGCCCAGCTGCAACTCGATTGGCGCACGCCGGCGATCGCGATCGACACGCTGGCGGCGTCGCTGTTCAGGCGCGGCGCCGGCACCCCGTTCGACTTGCCGGCCTATCGCGAACTGTTGTCGCTCTACTCGATCGCACGTGACCGGGCACAGGACGCCGGCAAGGACGGCGCCGGCACCCTGACCGATGTCGACCTGCTGCTGCCGCTGGGCAACGGCCCCGAGGGCGAATCGATGCCGTCGTCGAACGCCATGACGGGCGCTTCGGCGTCGCCGAGGGCGGGTGTCGGCAGCAGGTTCGTGGCGGCGCCGACGGGCCCGCTGGACCTCGATGTCTCGATCGCGGCCGAGCCGGCTCGCCATCAGCCAGCTGCCGGTGCTGTCGGCAGGAAGACCTCGACGACTGCGGCCATCGCGGCGCACTACGAAAGCCTGGAGACCGTGCCCGCGGCCTTGCGCCGAACGGCAGGCCATCCGGACGAATCGGCGTTCGTCGACCTGGAACTCGAGCCGGTCACGCTCGGCGAGCCGGTGGTCGTGCGTTGAACGGTTGACGCACGACGGCGGCGGCTGAGCGCTTCGGTCGCGGCCGGATGGCCGGCCCGCGGCGATCAGATTCGCGCCAGGCGTTCGAGCGCCGACCGCAGCGTGTCGTCCTTCTTCGCGAAGCAGAAGCGCACGACCTGCTGCTCGAAGCCGCCGTCGTAGAAACCGGCGAGCGGAATCGCCGCGACGCCGATCTCGGTCGTCAGCCAGCGGCAGAAGTCGGCCTCGGGGGCGTCGCTGATCGCCGAGTAGTCGACACACTGGAAATAGGTGCCGGCGCTCGGCAGCAACCGAAATTTCGTCGCCCGCGCGAGCCCGTCCCGGACTGTTCGGCCAAAGTCCGCCAGATGCGGATCGACGGCAGCGGGCCGGGCGTGGCTGGCGTCAGCAATCCCGCGGCCGAAGCGATCGCCAGCCGTCTGGTCGCGGCGCTGCATGTGCTCGACG
>CAXTDH010000673.1:0-2307 GCA_964242405.1 uncultured Rhizobacter sp.
GCGCCGACACTTCGGTGCCGGCGAGCGTGTAGCGGTAGATGTTGTCGACGAAGAAGAGCACGTCCTTGCCTTCGTCGCGGAACGACTCGGCGATCGTCAGGCCGGTGAGCGCGACGCGCAGGCGGTTGCCCGGCGGCTCGTTCATCTGGCCGTAGACCATCGCGACCTTCGAGTCCTCAAGCGTCTCGAGGTTGACGACGCCCGAGTCCGACATCTCGTGATAGAAGTCGTTGCCCTCGCGGGTGCGCTCGCCGACGCCGGCGAACACGCTCAAGCCGCTGTGCGCCTTGGCGATGTTGTTGATCAGCTCCATCATGTTGACCGTCTTGCCGACGCCGGCGCCGCCGAACAGGCCGACCTTGCCGCCCTTGGCGAAGGGGCAGACCAGGTCGATCACCTTGATGCCGGTTTCGAGCAGGTCCTGCGACGGGCTCAGCTCGTCGTAGGCCGGCGGCTTGCGGTGGATCGACATGGTGAGCTCCTGGCTCACCTCGCCGCGCTCGTCGATCGGCCGGCCGAGCACATCCATGATGCGGCCGAGGGTGGCGCGGCCCACCGGCACCATGATCGGCTTGCCGGTGTTGGAGACCATCAAGCCACGGCGCAGGCCGTCGGACGAGCCGAGGGCGATGGTGCGGACGACGCCGTCGCCAAGCTGCTGCTGGACTTCGAGCGTCAGTGCGTCGCCCTCCATCTTGAGCGCGTCGTAGACCTTGGGCATCTTGTCGCGCGGAAATTCAACGTCGACCACCGCGCCGATGCACTGGACGATCTTGCCTTGGGTTTGCTGGAGGTCAGCCATGGTATGTCCTGATTTGGAAAAGTGTCAATTTGAGGCGAAACGGGGCGTGTCGGGCGGTGGCGAAGCGGGGTGTGTCGGGTCGAGGCTACGCAGCGCGTCAGGGCCGGCCCGAGACCGGACCGGCATCCGCGGCTAGACAGCCGCCGCGCCGGCCACGATCTCCGACAGTTCCTTGGTGATCGCCGCCTGCCGGGTGCGGTTGTAGATGAGCTTAAGTTCGGCGATCAGGTTGCCCGCGTTGTCGGTCGCGGCCTTCATCGCCACCATGCGCGCCGAGTGCTCCGAGGCCAGGTTCTCGGCCAGCGCCTGGTAGACCAGCGCCTCGCCGTAGCGCACCAGCAACTCGTCGATCACGGTCGCCGGGTCGGGCTCGTAGAGGTAATCCCAGCTGTGCGACGCCGTGCCTTCCGGCGTCTTGTCGGCCGTCATGCTTTCGGCCGACAGCGGCAGCAGTTGCGCCACCACCGGCTCCTGCTTGATGGTGTTGATGAAGCGGGTGTAGCAGAGGTAGACGGCCGACAGCTGCCCTTCGGTGTACTGGTCGAGCAGCACCTTGACCGGGCCGATGAGCTTCTCCAGGCTCGGCTTGTCGCCCAGATGGGTGACGTGCGAAACCACCCGGGCGCCGATCCGGTTCAGGAAGCCCAGGCCCTTGTTGCCGATGGCGACGACCTCGCTCGTCTGCCCGGCCGCCTCGACCTCGCGCAGCTTCGCCGTGACCGCCCGCAGCACATTGGTGTTGAGGCCGCCGCACAAGCCCTTGTCGGTCGTGACGAGGATGAAGCCGACCTTTTTCGCAGCCGGGTTGCTCGTCATGTACGGGTGCTTGTACTCCGGCGTCGCCTGCGAGAGATTGGCAGCCAGGTTGCGGATCTTGTCGGCGTACGGCCGAGCCGAGCGCATCCGCTCCTGCGCCTTGCGCATCTTTGCGACCGAGACCATTTCCATGGCCTTGGTGATCTTCTTCGTGTTCTCGAAGCTCTTGATCTTGCCGCGAATTTCCTTGCCTGCTGCCATCGATCGGCTCCTGGATTACGTCGGTGTAACGATCAGGCGAACGACTTCTTGAAGTTGCCGAGCGCCGTCGTGAGCTCCGCCTCGGCGTCCTTGTCGAGCGCCTTGCTGTCTTCGATCTTCTTCAGGAGCGGCGCGTGGCTCGACTTCAGGTGCTGGTGCAAGCCGTGCTCGAACGCCAGGATCTTCTTGACGTCGATGTCGTCCATGTAGCCCTTGTTGACGGCGAACAGCGTCGCGCCCATCAGGCTGATCGACTGTGGCGAGTACTGGTTCTGCTTCAGCAATTCCGTGACGCGGGCGCCCCGGTCGAGCTGCTTGCGGGTCGCCTCGTCGAGGTCGGACGCGAACTGGGCGAAAGCCGCGAGTTCACGGTACTGCGCCAGGTCGGTCCGGATACCACCCGACTGGCCCTTGATGATCTTGGTCTGCGCTGCGGAGCCGACCCGCGACACCGAAATACCGGCGTTGATCGCCGGCCGGATGCCGGC
>CAXTDH010000674.1:0-2301 GCA_964242405.1 uncultured Rhizobacter sp.
GGTGGGCGGCGCGGCGGTGCGGCGCCTAGCACGGTCGGCGTCGCCACGGCCCGGCAGGCCGACATCCCGGTGCTGATCGAGGCGCTCGGCACGGTCACGCCGCTCGCCAATGTCACCGTCCAGCCGCAGGTGGCGGGCGTGTTGACGCAAGTGCTCTTCCAGGAAGGGCAGATGGTGAAGAAGGGCGACGTGCTGGCGACCATCGATCCGAAGCCCTTCCAGATCGCCCTCGATCAGGCGCAAGGCGCCCGGGTTCGCGACGAGGCCCAGCTGCAAGCCGCCAAGGTCACGCTGCAGCGCTACCAGACGCTGCTGACCCAGGATTCGATCGCCCGGCAGGATGTCGACACCCAGGCCGCGCTCGTCCAGCAGCTGCAGGGCACCGTCGCCATCGACCGGGCGAGCGAGGGCACGGCGCGCCTGAACCTCGGTTACAGCCGGATCGTCGCGCCGGTCAGCGGCCGGGTGGGCTTGCGGCCGGTCGATGCCGGCAACTACATCTCGACCGGGTCGACCGGGGGTGTCGCGGTCATCACGCAGCTGACGCCGATCGACGTCGCCTTCGCCGTCCCGCAGGACCGGGTGCCCGAGATCCAGGCGCGGCTGGCCTCGGGCGCCAAGCTGCAGGCTGCCGCCTGGGACCGCAACCGTGTCAAGCGGCTCGATGTCGGCAGCTTCTCGACGCTCGACAACAGCGTCGACACCCAGACCGGCACCGTCAAGGCCAAGGCCCGCTTCGCCAACACCGACGCCGCTCTCTACCCGAACCAGTTCGTCAACCTGCGGCTTCTGCTGCGCACCATCAGCGCGGCGGTGGTGCTGCCGGTGACGGCGATACGCCACGGGCCGGACGGCGACTTCGTCTACGTCGTCAATGGCGACAAGACGGTGAGCCTGCGCCCGGTGACGCGCGGTGAGGCGAGCGTCGACAACGTCGCGGTGTTGTCCGGCCTGCAGAGCGGCGAGCAGGTGGTCACCGAAGGCGGCGACCGCTTGAAGGACGGTGCGCGGGTGCAGACCAGCGTCGACCGGCCCGCCGGAGCGGCGTCTGGCCCTGCCTCCGGCGGGCGCGGACGCGGCCGGCGCGGCTCCGAGGGGGCTTCCGGTGCGGCGTTCGGGGCTTCGAGGGCTGCTTCCAGGGCGTCGGGTGCTGTTTCGGGAGCGTCGGGCGCTGTCGGCCCATGAGCCCGTCTCGCCCCTTCATCGAGCGCCCTGTGGCGACCTCGCTGCTGATGCTGGCGATCGTGCTGGCCGGCATCGTCGGCTTCAAGTTTCTGCCGCTCTCGGCGCTGCCGCAGGTCGACTACCCGACGATCCAGGTGCAGACGCTCTACCCCGGCGGCAGCCCGGAGGTGATGAGCAACACCGTCACCGCGCCGCTCGAGCGCCAGTTCGGGCAGATGGCCGGGCTCGACCGGATGAGTTCGACGAGCGCCGCCGGCGTCTCCATCATCACCCTGCAGTTCGACCTCGGCCAGACGCTCGACGTCGCCGAGCAGGAGGTGCAGGCCGCCATCAACGCCGGCGGCTCGCTGCTGCCGGCCGACCTGCCGGCGCCGCCCGTCTACGCCAAGGTCAACCCGGCCGACGCGCCGGTGCTGACGCTCGCCGTCACCTCCGAATCGCTGCCGCTGACGGAGGTGCAGAACCTGGTCAACACCCGGCTGGCGTTGAAGATCAGCCAGGTGTCGGGCGTCGGCCTGGTGTCGCTCTCCGGCGGCCAGCGGCCTGCCGTGCGCATCCAGGCCGACACCCAGGCGCTGGCGGCCAACGGCATCGGCCTGGATACCCTGCGCACCGCCATCAGTTCGGCCAACGCCAACGGCGCCAAGGGCAGCTTCGACGGGCCGAAGCGCGCCTACACCATCAACGCCAACGACCAGCTGGTGGCGGTGGCGGACTACAAGAACCTGATCGTCGCTTATAGGAACAATGCGCCGATCCGACTGTCGGACGTCGCCCGGGTAATCGACAGCGCCGAGAACAACCAGCTCGGCGCCTGGGCGGGGATCGATTGCGTGCAGGGCAGGGCGCCGTCTTCGGCGACGACGAAAAGCCCCGGCGACGGGCACGAGTCGGCGAGCGACCTCGCAAAGGATGGCGTAGGTGCAGAAGCGGGCGGCACCGCACGGTCGAGCCGCAAGACCGCCCCGCCGACCGGCACCTCGCCCGAGACCTCGCTTTGCCAGGCCGGTGGCCGGCAACTCGTGCCCGCCATCATCCTGAACGTCCAGCGCCAGCCGGGTGCCAACGTCATCGCGACCGTCGACGCCATCAAGGCGCGGCTGCCCGACCTGCAGG
>CAXTDH010000675.1:0-2296 GCA_964242405.1 uncultured Rhizobacter sp.
TGCCTCATCAGCTCCGGACGGCCCCGTTCGCCCGCTCACGGTGGATGCGGCGGCTCTGGTGATTTTCCGAGCGCTGGACGACAGCCTGCTCCGACGCGCTGACATGGCCGTTCGCGCCAGCAACCGCTTCGCGACGCTCCGTTGCAGCCTGCCCGCGCTCGAGCGATGCGGCCTCGTGATGCGTCAGCGAACCGTCGCGCACGCCGGCGGCAATGCGCCCCTGCTGATGAACATCGCGGCCCACGTCGGCCTGCATCCGGCGCGACGCCCGCGAGGTCGGATCACCGGTGACCGCGTTGTGCTTGGCCACGGCGATGTTGCGGCTGGCCTTGTCTTGCGCCGCCTGCAGCCGAACCCGTTCCTGCGCCGACAAGTGCCCGTCCTTGAGGTCGTGGGCTTCGAGCCGGTCGACCTTGGCCTGCTGCCGCTCGAGACCGGCGGCTTCACGAGTGCTGAGTGCGCCGCTTTTCAAGCCGTCGTCGATGCGGGTCTGCTGCCGGACGTTGCGCTCGGTCACGGTCGCCGCGGTGATGCGGGTGGCCGGAGCGCCGGTGTCGGGCTTGCCGGTGCCTTGTGCAATGGCGCCGACACAGGTCAGCGAAACAAGGGCGGCGATCAGGGTGCGGTTCATCATAATGGGCTCCATCGAGGTGGTTTCCGGCAATTCGGCGGACCGTTGATCGGCCTGTCGATGCCCAAACAACGAACGCCGGGAAGCCGGCGTTGACCCTTGTTTCGTTAAGCCCGGGTGAAGTTCACGAGCGCTCGTTCGCGCCGTTCGCCAGAACCTGTGCATCGCCTCATTCACCATTCGACATTCAACGATCACATCAGGAGACGAAGCCGTGGCTGAAAGTTTCGAGATACGGGGTGCGCACGAAGCCCACCTGGAAGAGGCGGCGGAACGCGAGCCGCACGGCATGGCGGGCCAGTTGGCGGTCACCACGGCCATCCTCGCGACCGTGGGCGCCATCTTTTCCTACATGGCCGGTTCGACCCAGGCCGATGCCGGCTTGCTGAAGAACGATGCGGCGATCCGCAAGACCGAAGCGTCAAACCAATGGAACTACTACCAGTCCAAGAGCAGCAAGCAGAACATGAGCGAGCTCGGCCGGCAGCTGTCCGACGAAGCGCGCCGGCCGTTCTTCGACAAGGAAGTCAAGCGCTACGAATCGGAGAAGGCGGTCATCAAGGAGGCCGCGGAAAAGCTCGAGCGCGAGTCGCTCGACTTCGATCGGCAAAGCGAGGTGCAACTCCACCAGCACCACCGTTGGGCGCAGGCGACCACCGCCTTGCAGATCGCCATCGCCATGGCGGCCATGGCCTTGCTGACGCGCAAGCGCTGGCTCGAGAAGGGTGTGTTCGTCTTGAGCGCGATCGGCGTGGTGCTGGGCTCGCTGGCTTACCTACACATTTGAAGCGCTCGGCTTCTCCGAGCCGTCAACCGTCCACTTCGAGGCTGCAATCGCAGCCGCTGCCGGCCGACACCAGGCGCGCAGCCGTCCGGGCGAGCAGTGGGCCGAGCCACTGCAACGCTTCCGACAGGTGGTCGCCCGGGCGTTCGACGAGGCCGCAGCGATAGGTAGCCGTGTCGCTGTTCCAAACCAATGCAGCGCACGCGCCTTGGGTTCGCCGACTGACCAGCATGCCGACGGGGCAGGGCGCGACCGCGCAGCACACGCCGCAGCCGTTGCAGGCCGCGCCTTCGGCCGGCTTCGCCGGAGCAGCGGCGTGGAGATGGATGACGCGCTGTCGCACCCGGCCGATGCTGCGTGATCTCGGTCATGTCGATGGCTGGAACTGCTGTGCCGTCGACCGCTTGATCCGGTCAGTGCGGGGCATGGCATCATCCGCAAAACCCGGGCCGACCCACAATCTTCGATGATGCCGCTGCCGAATGGCCTGATCGTCGTCGCCAAGCGCGACTGCCCGACCTGCGCGCTGGTCGAGCCGCTGCTGCATGAACTCGCGGCCGGCGCCTCGCCCCTCACCGTCTATGTGCAGGACGACGCCAGTTTCGCCGCCGACGTGCCGGGGCAGGTCTACGACGAATCGCTCGAGCATTCCTGGCACCTCGGCATCGAATTCGTGCCGACGCTGATCCGGGTCGACGGCGGCGTCGAAGTCGAACGCACCTACGGCTGGCACCGCGGCGACTGGCAGCGCATCGGCGGCGTCGCCGGCCTGGGCAGCGCCTTGCCCGAGATGCGCCCCGGCTGCGGCTCGAAGACGCTGGAAGCCGGTATCGCCGAAGAGCTCGTCGTCCGCTTCGGCGACACCGGCCTCGCCTCCCGGC
>CAXTDH010000676.1:0-2284 GCA_964242405.1 uncultured Rhizobacter sp.
TAGCCGTCGATGTAGGCCGTCTCGTCGATCTCGCGCGGGATGCCGCTCATGAAGCCTTCGAGAATCCACACGGCCAGCGGCACGTTGAACAGCAGGTGGGCGAGCGCGACGGCGATGTGCGTGTCCATCAGGCCGAGCGTCGTGTAGAGCTGGAAGAAGGGCAGCAGAAAGACGGCCGGCGGCGTCATCCGGTTCGTCAACAACCAGAAGAAGACATGTGTATCGCCGAGAAAGCGGTAGCGCGAGAATGCATAGGCGGCCGGCAATGCGACACACAGTGAAATTACCGTGTTGATCGCGACATAGATCATCGAGTTGATGTAACCCGAATACCAGGATGGATCGGTGAAGATGACCTTGTAATTGCCCCAGGTCAGATTGCGCGGCCAGAGCGAAAAGAGCGACAGGATCTCCTCGTTCGTCTTGAACGACATGTTGACCATCCAGTAGACGGGCAATATCGCGAAGACGAGGTACAGCACGAGCAGCACCGTCCGCTTCCTGAAGCGCCGCTCATCCATGGGCGACCTCCGACGAGTCGGCCGTGCCGACGCGCTGCATCCAGGTGTAGAGGATGAAGCAGAGCAAGAGGATGATCAGGAAGTAGATAAGCGAGAACGCAGCCGCCGGGCCGAGGTCGAATTGGCCGACCGCCTTCTGCGTCAGGTATTGCGACAGGAAAGTCGTCGCATTGCCGGGCCCGCCGCCGGTCAGCACGAAGGGCTCGGTGTAGATCATGAAGCTGTCCATGAAGCGCAGCAGCACCGCGATCATCAGCACGCCGCGCAGCTTGGGCAGCTGGATGAAGCGGAAGACGGCGAACTTCGAGGCCCCGTCGATGCTCGCGGCCTGATAGTAGGCGTCGGGAATGGCGCGCAGGCCGGCGAAGCAGAGCAGCGCCACGAGCGGCGTCCAGTGCCAGACATCCATCAGCAGCACCGTCAGCCAGGCCTGGGTCGCGTTGCCGGTGTAGCTGTATTCGATGCCGACTTTCGCGAAGGCGGCGCCCATCAGGCCGATGTCGGTGCGGCCGTAGATCTGCCAGATCGTGCCGACCACGTTCCACGGGATCAGCAGCGAGATCGCGATCAGCACCAGCACGGCGGACGATTGCCAGCCCTTGGCCGGCATCGCGAGCGCCAGGCCGATGCCGAGCGGAATCTCGACGATCAGCACCGCGAGTGAGAAGCCGATCTGGCGCAGCAAGGCCGAGAGCAACTCGTCGTCGCGCATGACCGACTTGAACCAGTCGGTGCCGACGAAGACGCGGCGCTCGGGCGAGATGATGTCCTGCACCGAATAGTTCACGACCGTCATCAGCGGCAATATCGCCGAGAAGGCGACGCACAGCACCACCGGCAGGACGAGCAGCCAGGCCTTTTGATTGACCGGCTTCATGCGGTGACTCCTTTTGTGGCCGTGGCCAGGCCGGCGGCGATCAACTGCTCGTCACGGTAGTAGCAGGTGTGGTCGCCCACGACCTGCAGCCAGACGGCGTCACCGACCGACGGCGCCGGCTGATCGATGGCCAGGCGGGCGCGGACCAGCGGCGCTGCGTCGCCCGCACCGACGCGGGCGGCGACCAGCCAATACGTGCCGACATCGAGCGCCTGGGTGACGACGGCCGGCAACGCCCCCGGCGAACCGGCTGTCGCGAGCAGCACGTGTTCCGGCCGGATGCCGAGCGTGATCGGCCCCGCGGTCCGGGCCGCCGCCGCGTCCGCCGCCAGCGCGTGCCCCTCGACATCGAGCGTCGTGCCGTTCCAGCGCGCCGGCAGGAAGTTCATCCCCGGCGAGCCGATGAAGTGGCCGACGAAAGTGTGCTGCGGCCGCTCGAACAGTTCCGACGCCGTGCCGATCTGTACCGCCCGGCCGCGGGTCATGACGACGACCTGGTCGGCGAACGTCAGCGCCTCGACCTGGTCATGGGTGACGTAGACGAGCGTCAGCTTCAGCTCATGATGGATCTGCTTCAACTTGCGCCGCAATTGCCATTTCAGGTGCGGGTCGATGACGGTCAACGGCTCGTCGAACAGCACGGCGCTGACGTCTTCGCGCACGAGGCCGCGGCCGAGCGAAATCTTCTGCTTGGCATCGGCCGCGAGGCCGGCGGCGCGGCTGTCGAGCTGGCCGCTCAGCTCGAGCATCTCGGCGATCCTGCCGACCCGTTCCTTGATCCGGCCAGCGGCCACACCCCGGTTGCGCAGCGGGAAGGCGAGGTTCTCGGCGACCGTCATGGTGTCGTAGATCACCGGGAACTGGAACACCTGGGCGATGTTGCGCT
>CAXTDH010000677.1:0-2282 GCA_964242405.1 uncultured Rhizobacter sp.
TCGGCCTTGTAGAGCAGCGACAGGATCATCGCGTTGATGCCGACCGACTTGCCCGAGCCGGTGGTGCCGGCGACCAGGCAGTGCGGCATCTTGCCGAGGTCGGCGACCAGCGGGTTGCCGACGATGTCCTTGCCGAGGCCCATGGTCAGCGGCGAGGCGGCATCGGCGTAGATCTGCGAGCCGAGGATTTCCGAGAGGCGGATCGTCTGCCGCTTGGCGTTCGGCAACTCGAGCGCCATCGTCGTCCGGCCGGGGATCGTCTCGACGACGCGGATGCTGATCAGGCTGAGCGAGCGCGCCAGGTCCTTGGCCAGGTTGACGACCTGCGAGCCCTTGACGCCGGTCGCCGGCTCGATCTCGTAGCGGGTGATGACGGGGCCCGGCGACGCCGACACCACCTTCACCTCGAGGCCAAAATCCTTGAGCTTCTTCTCGATCATGCGCGAGGTCATCTCGAGCGTTTCCGGGGCGACGCTTTCGGTGCGGCCGGGTGCTTCGTCGAGCAGGTCGACCTGCGGCAGCCGGGTGTCGGTCACCGGGTCGATGAAGAGGGGCTTCTGCCGTTCCTTCACCACCCGGGTGCTTTTGAGCAGCGGGGCGATCGGCGCCTCGATGACGACCGGGGGCGTCTCCTCGTGCAGCTGGTTCTCCACCTCGACCACGGTTTCGCGTTCCCGCAAGGCCTGCTCGCCGAAACGAGCGTCTTCCTGCTGCTCGATTCGGTCGACCCGCCTGCGACGCCACGATTCGAGCCGAGCGCCGAGCGACTCGGCCACGTGCAGCCAGGAGAAGCGCAGCGCCATCGAGACACCGGCGACCAGCACCGCGATCCAGAACACGCCCGATCCGGCGAAGCCGAGCAGGCGCATGCTGCCGCTGCCGAGCGAATAGCCGAGCGCCCCGCCCGCATGCCCGCCCGCGACCTGCGCCTCCCATTGATAGAGGCGCGTCCATTCGAGCGCCGAACTCGCCGCCAGCAACAGCAACAGGCCGACGGCCGCGACCCATCCCGGGTAAGGCGGCGCCGACGGCATGGACCCGGCAGGCCCCTTGCCGCGCATGACCCGCGCCAGGACGCCCAGCCATGACCGGACGCCGACGACGACGGCCCACCAGACCGAGTAGCCGAACAGGAAGTAGGCGACGTCGGAGAACCAGGCGCCGGCCATGCCCGCCTTGTTCATCGTCTGCAACGAGGCGCCCGAGGTCGAGAACGCGGCGTCGCTGGGGTGGTGAGTGACGAGGGCCAGGACGGCCAGCAGCCACAGCACGCCGGTCGTCAGCAGCGCCACCTGCTCGCGCCATCCAGCTGGCGCGTGGGTCGTGGGCGGCGCGCTTCGCGACCGCCCATCACGGGTGTAGGTGCCCGTCGGAGCGGGCAGAACGGGCGCGCCTTCCGAGCGCAAGGAGCCGAGGGGAAAGGTCATGCCGGAATTGTCGACGATCCGCGCCGTGCCCCAGGAGCTGTCGCCGCGCTGCAAGGCGAGCCGTGGGCCGTGGGCCGTCGCATGAACGCCAGCCGCAGCATAGCCGCGAGCCGCGAGCCGCGAGCCGCAAGCCGCAAGCCGCGAGCCGCGAGCCGCAGTCGCAGCCGCAGCCCAGGTCACCCCGAGAGCTGTTCCTTCAGCACCACCGAGCCGTTCTCCTGCGTCTGGATCATGCCGCGCTCTTCCAGATCCTTCATGACCCGGCTGACCATCTCGCGCGACGCGCCCACGACCTTGGCCAGATCCTGGCGCGAGACCTTGTTGCGGATGATCATGATGCCGTCCTGGTGCTCGGCCATCTCGAGCAGCGTGCGGGCCACCCGGCCGTAGACGTCGAGCAGCGCCAGCGATTCGATCTGCCGGTCGGCGGCGCGCAGCCGGTTCACCAGGCCGCGCATGATCGCGTACGACAGGCTCGAGTTCTCGGGCAAGCAGCGGGTGAACTCTGGACGGCCGAGGATCAGCATGTCGGTCTGGACCTCGGCACGCACCGTGGCCGAGTGCGGCTCGTTGTCGATCAGGCTCATCTCGCCGACATAGTCGCCCGGCTGCAGCACCGCCAGGATGACTTCACGGCCGCGCGAATCGGCTGTCAACACACGGGCACGGCCGGTCAACAGGATGAACAGCGCGTTCGACTTCTTGCCGTGTTCGACGACGATCTCGCTGCGCCGGTAACGCCGCTTGACGACGCTGTCGGCAATGCCCTGGGCCTGCTCGTTGGTCAACAGCGAAAACAAAGGAACTCGCCGGATGAGGTCGAGGTTGGAAAGCATTGCCATGGCACGCCCTTCG
>CAXTDH010000678.1:0-2280 GCA_964242405.1 uncultured Rhizobacter sp.
GATCAACCCCGTGCACACTGCCACCGATGGCGATACGGTCTTCGGCGTCGCCACCGGCGGCACCGGCCGCAGTGCGCACCTGAGCCTGCTGGGCGCGCTGGGCGCCGAAGTCATGGCGCGCGCGGTGCTTCGTGCGGCGTGGGCGGCAAGCCGTTTGCCGGAAGTCGCTGGCCTCCCCGGCCTCCCCGGCCTGCCCGGGCTACCGGCGGCGCGCGATCTCGCGCTGCCTTCGAACGAACTGGATTCACTCGACTCAAGGTAGCTTCATGTCGACTCTGCACACCGACTGGCCGGCACCGTCCAAGGTGCTGATGGCGCTGGAGGGCGGGCGCGCACTCCTGGAGCTGGGCGCATTGGCCTGCTGCTATCCCATGCTGCGCGCGTCGCCGCGCGGCGACGGCCATTCGGTCGTGGTGCTCCCCGGCCTGCTCGCGAGCGATGCGGCCACTGCCCTGCTGCGCCGCTACCTGCGTGAACAAGGCTACGACCCGCACGGCTGGAGACAAGGCCTCAACCGCGGCCCACGCCGGGGCGTCGAGCAACGGATGGTCGATCACCTGCTGCGTATCGTCGAGCATTCCGGCCGACCGGTGAGCCTCATCGGCTGGAGCCTGGGCGGCATCTACGCCCGCGAACTGGCGCGACAGGCACCGCAGGCCGTTCGTCAGGTGATCACCCTCGGCAGCCCTTTGCGAGGCTCGGCGAAGGCGACCAATGCCGGCCGGGTGTACGAGTGGGCCAGCGGCTCGTCGGCTCGCGGCTACAAGCCCGACAGCGCGGCGCCTCCGGTCCCCTGCACGGCCATCTACAGCCAATCCGACGGCATCGTCGCCTGGCAATGCTCGCTCGAGGAAGGCGGGCCGCACAACGAAAGCATCGAAGTCAGGGCGAGCCACTGGGGTTTGATCCACCACCCCGCGGTGCTCTACGCGATCGCCGACCGCCTGGCACAGCCCGCCGGCATCTGGATGCCGTTCGACGATACCGGGTGGCGGCGCTCGTTCTATCGCAAGGCTGCGGCAGCGCCGTCTCGCTGACCGCGACGACCGGTGGCGGAGTCGTCACTCAACGCAGCAGCAGCACCGCCAGAGGAAAGGTGGCGAACGCCACCACGGTCGTGCTGAGCACCACCTGGGCGATGCGCCCGGCATCGGCGCCAAAGCGCTCGGCCAGCATCGGCACGTTGCTGGCGCTCGGCAGGGCCGCGGTGAGCACCAGCACGGTCAGCGAGAAGCGATCGAGCGGCACGCCGATGACCATTGCCGCCGAACCGGCGGCGAACACCAGCGCGGGGTGGACGATGGCCTTGCAGGCGACCAGCTGAAGCACGCTGCCGCCGCCCCGTGGCCGCGGCGCCGCGCCGGGCACTCCGTGGCGCGAGCGCGCCAGCACGGCACCGATCGTAAAAAGGGCTGTCGGCGAAGCCGACTCGGCGAGCATCTCGACGCTGCGCTGCGCCGCGCCCGGCAGTCGCCAACCGGTCGCGGTCGACACGCAGCCGAGCGCGATCGCCCAAGGCAGGGGGTTGCGGACCATACCGCGCAGGCCGTGCCAGGCGGCTTGGCGGGCACCCTGGTCGCCGGCCGCGTCCAGACGTGAGAGGGCGATGCAGAACGACGAGGTGAAGACCATGTCGACCGCCAGCGCGACGATCGCCGGCCCGGCGGCCAGCGGGCCGAGCAGCGCCACGAGCAGTGGCACGCCCATGAAGCCCGAGTTCGGAAAGGCACCGACCAGGGCGCCGAAGGACGCGTCGTTCCAGCCGGCCCGGCCGCGGCGGGTGAGCACCACGATCAACACCACCATGGCGACCGCGCAGAGCAGGTAGGTCAGCAGGACCCCGGCATCCAGCAATCGCATGATCGGTGTGATCGACGCGAAGCGGTACAGCATGCACGGCAGGGCGAAGAACAGCACGTACACGTTGAGGCCGGGAATCGCCTCGAACGGCAGCATGCGGCGGCTGGCCGCGAGGTAGCCGCAGAGGACCAGCGCGAAAAACGGAACGGTGACGGCGACAGTCTGCCCCATGGCGTTCGCGATGCTATAGGGGCGTGCCGAGCACGCCGACGCCATGGGACGCCGGCTCGGCGCGCAGCGCTCGCCGGGCCGGCGGCAAGCCCGCGCCCGCAGCGACGCCTCAGCCGGTCGTCTGCATGTAGACGACGTGCGTTTCCATGTGCTCGTAGAGGCCGTGCTTGCCGTCCGCGCCGCCGATGCCCGATTTGCGCCGGCCGGCGTGAAAGCCCTGCATCGCCTCGAAGTGCTCGCGGTTGATGT